>JBDSBD010000256.1:0-2501 GCA_039921765.1 Burkholderiaceae bacterium | reverse complement strand
TGCAGATAGCGGCCGGGCAGATCGTCGGCCTGCGGCACCGTGAAGCGGCCACGCGCGGCCGCCACCACGGTGAGGCCGGCCGCGCGCTGCTCGGCGCGGGTGAGCGCGGACCGTTCCTGCGCCAGTTGCTGGGCGACGATGCCGGCCTGCGCGCGGTCGGTCACAAAGGCCGAGGAGTAGCCCGCCTCCAGTTCGTCGACGCGGGCCTCCAGCACATGCACCTGGGCCTCGAGCGCCGGATCGATGCTGCGTGCGAGCGCGGTGCCGGGCTCGACCCAGTGCCCCGGTGCGACCGCCAACGCATGAAAGAATCCCGGCGACGCGGCGCGCACGATCGCCTGCTCCGGCAGCCAGACCACGCCCTGGGCCTGGGTGCGGAACGGCATCGGCAGCGCCACCACCAGCAGCACGACTGCGGTCGCCAACCCCGCCACGGTGCCCAGCACGCGGCCGCGCCGCTCGCGTGCTCCGGGCGCGGCGGCCAGCCCGCGCACCGCCCGCACCAGCGGCACCACCGACATCATCACCAGGGCCCACAACGCGAGCAGGACGCCGACGAAGAAGAAGCGGCTGCCGATGAACAGCGCGATCGCCAGCGTGATGGCGACGCGGTAGGCCGACGAAGTCAGACCGTAAAGGCCGTACCACAGGCGCTCGGACGCCGTCTCGGCCGGCGACTCGGCGTCGCGCAGGCGCAGCACGTGGCGCTGGAACAGGTAGCCCCAGTAGCGTGTCGATTGCGCTGCGAGGTTGGGCAGTTCGGCCAGGTCGGCCAGGATGTAGTAGGCGTCGTAGCGCAGCAACGGGTTGCCGTTGAAGATCAGCGTCGAGACGCCGGCCACGATCATCAGGTTGAAGCACAGGGCGCGCACCAGGCCCGGCTCGACCGCGAGCCAGACGAAGTACGCCAGCGCGGCGACGAAAACCTCGACGAGCATCCCGGCCGCACCGATGCGCGCGCGGTGCCAGCGCGAGCGCAGCACGTTCGCGGCCGTCGCATCGACGTACGGCACCGGCATCAGCACCAGCACCATCAGGCCCATGTCGTGGACCTCACCGCCGGCGGCTCGCGTCGCGGTCGCATGGCCGAGTTCGTGCAGCGCCTTGATCACCGGGAACACCAGCGCCATCAGCAGCAGGTTGTCGGCCTGCAGCACGCGGTCGGAGAGGTTGTGGCTCAGTTCGGGCCAGTGCATCGGCAGCAGCAGCAGCGCCGGCACGACCACCGCGAGCCAGAGCAGCGCGCCGCCGCGACCCCACAGCAGGGTCCACAGCTCGGCATGGCGATCGAGGAAGGCCCCCGGATCCCACAGCGGCAGGCGGATCGCCATCGGGTTGATCCACGAACGCCGGCGCCGCGACGCGGTTTCACGCTGGCCGCGGTCGAACAGCTCGAGTGCATCGGGCGGCACGTCGGTGGCCAGCATGTCGGCCGCGTGGAGCTGGCCCAGCAGCTGGATCACCTCGTCCTGGGTCGGCGCGTCGTCGCCCAGGCGCTCGCTGACCAGGGTCCACAGCTCGCGCACCGAACGCCGGCCGTCCATCGCCGCCAGCATCAGTCGCGCCGCCGGTGTGAAGCGATGGACGCGGCCCGAGGCCGGGTCCTGCAACAGGTACCAGACGCGGTCGCGGTAGCGATGTCGATGCAGTCGCGCGCGTCCGACCAGACGCGGCCGCAGGTCGGCCACGCGATACCACAGGCTGCTCTGCAGCGGTGCGTCGATCATCGCGGCAGCGCCGTGTCGCCGCTCATGGCGACCAGCTCCACAGCGTCAGGCGCAACCAGTCCACCAGTCCGTGGGTCCACACCCACAGCAGACTGTGGCGGCCGACCACGACCTTGCCGATGCCTTCCATGCCCGGGCGCAGCGCCGCCGTATTGGCGCCCCGGACCCTGGCCTCCACGGCGAAGAAATTGCGCCCGTCCTTCTGGCTGGCCACGGGCGTGATCCGTTCGACCCGGATCGGCAACTGGGTGCCAGGAAGGCCCGAGAGCACGAGTTGGCCGGTCTGGCCGACCGCGACGCCGGTGATGTCCCGGTCGTCGACCTGCAGCATGACGCGAAAGCGCTGCAACGGCGCCACTTCGAACAACAGGTGTCCGGTTTCCACCGGCGAGCCGATCTGCTGGCTCAGGTCGCCCGCGACCACGACGCCATCGAACGGCGCCACCAGCGTCGCTCGCGCCAGCCGGTCGTCGGCGAGTGCGAGCTGCGCTTCGGCCTGGCGGACCTGGGCCTCCAGCACACCCATCGCGGCGCGATCGCCCTGCGACTGCGCAACCTGGACCTTGCGCTGCAGTTGCTCACGCTCGGACGACCAGCGCGAGCGCTCGAGCTTGAGGTCGCGATCGTCAAGCCGGGCCAGAGGCTGACCCTGGTGGATTAACGGATTATAGGCTAAACAGATAATTTCAGAGGTAAAATATAAATCATATTATTTCTATTGGTTTAAAATAGATTTAATCATTGTATAAAACCTATTTATTTATGTAATTTTAC
>JBDSBD010000255.1:0-5259 GCA_039921765.1 Burkholderiaceae bacterium | reverse complement strand
CCCGAGATGCGGAAGACCGAAACCGCATCGACCATCTCGCGCGCCAGCTCCTTGAGCGACTCGGAAGCGGCGGTCGAGGCGGCACGGGCCGGCGAGCAGGGGCGCGGCTTCGCGGTCGTCGCCAGCGAGGTGCGCAGCCTGGCGCATCGCAGCGCCGACGCGGCCCGGCAGATCAAGTCGTTGATCGCCACCAGCGCCGAGCGCGTGGAGCAAGGCGCCAAGCTCGTCGGCGAAGCCGGCCAGACCATGAAGCAACTGGTGGACGGGGTGCGCCGGGTCAGCGACGTGGTCGGTGAAATCACCGCACGCTCGAGCCGTCAGAGCGTTGGCCTCGGCGAGGTCAACACCGCGGTGAACCAGATCGACCAGATGACGCAGCAGAACGCCGCGCTGGTCGAGCAAAGCAGTGCCGCGGCCGAGTCGCTCAAGGATCAGGCGCGCAGCCTGGCCGACGCGCTGGCGGTGTTCAGGCTGCAGCCGGCGTAGTTCGCCGGCCCGTGCCGCCTCGTCGGGCGCAAAAACCCAGGCTCCGGCTCACAGTACCAGCAGCGCCCGAAAGTCGTTGACGTTGGTGAAGGTCGGCCCGGTGTTGACCAGATCGCCGAGCGGCTCGAAGAAGTTGTAGGCGTCGTTGCGGTCGAGGAAGTCCTGCGCCTGCAGGCCCTGCTCGAGCGCGCGCGCCAGGGTGTCGGGCGTGACGATCGCGCCGGCGTTGTCCTCCACGCCGTCGATGCCGTCGGTGTCGCCGGCGATCACGTGCACGCTCGCATCGCCCTGCAGCGCGATCGCGCAGCCGAGCAGGAACTCGGTGGCGCGACCACCGCGCCCGGCACGCGCCTTGGCGCCGCTGGGCTCGGCGTCGCGACGCTTCAGCGTCACCGTGGTCTCGCCTCCGGAGAGGATCACGCACGGCTTCGTGAAGGGCTGACCCCGGTGCGCGACGAAGCGCGCGAGCGCCGCCTGCACCTTGCCGACCTCGCGCGATTCACCCTCCATCTCGTCGCTGAGCACATGCGCATGGATGCCGGCCTGGCGCGCAGCCTCGGCGGCGGCCTCGAGCGACTGGCGCGGCGCGGCAACCATGTGCACGCGGTGGCCGTTGAAGCGCGCATCGCCGGGCTTGGGGGTTTCGAGGGCACCGCTCTCGAGCCCGGCGCGCGCGGTCGCCGGGATGTCGATCTCGTAGCGCGCCAGGATGCGCAGCGCGTCCGTGCAGCTGCTGCCGTCTGGCACGGTCGGGCCGCTGCCGATGACCTCGGGCGAGTCGCCGGGCACGTCGCTGATCAGCAGGGTCACGACCTGCGCCGGTGCGCACATCGCGGCGAGCCGTCCGCCCTTGATCGCCGAGAGGTGCTTGCGCACGCAGTTCATCTCGTCGATCGCGGCGCCGCTGCGCAGCAGCGCCTTGTTGATCGATTGCTTCTCTTCGAGCGTGAGGCCCTCGGCCGGCATCGCGAGCAAGGAGGAGGCACCCCCCGAGATCATGCACAGCACCAGATCGTCCTTGCCGAGCCCCTGCGCCAGCCCGGCAATGCGCTGCGCAGCGCGCCGGCCTGCGGCATCGGGGACCGGGTGGGCGGCCTCCACGACCTCGATGCGACCCGCGCCATCGCGCTGCCGGGCCTGATACGCCGGCGGCACATGGCCGTAGCGCGTGACGACCAGGCCCGACATCGGCGCCCCGGCCGGCCACAACGCATCGACCGCGGCCGCCATCGAACCACCCGCCTTGCCGGCCCCAAGCACCAGGGTGCGCCCCTTTGGCGGCGCCGGCAGGAAGCGCGCCAGCGCCGGTCCCGGAACCGCTTGCGCGACGGCCGCATCGAAAAGCGCGCGCAGGAAGCCGCGCGGGTCGGTGTGGGGGGATGGAACAGTCATGACGGCAGCCTTGCACGCCGGACGAGCGCGTTGGGCGCGATTGTGCCCACGCCGCGCCCGGACCTCTTCTGTCTCATCGAAGGACGGCGCAACCGCTTCACGCCTTGAACTCCATCGACGCGGGCCGGGCGTTCCTCGTGGTTCGATCCCAACCCGCCATCAGGCCGCGTCGGGCGCCACCGGGTGATCGGCCATCAGCTCGAGTGCACGCACCAGCGCCGAGTGGTCGAGATCCTGCATGCCGTTGGCGGCGCAGGCCTGCATCAACTGCGCCGCGCCCGCGGTCTGCGGCAACGCCACGCCGAGCGCACGCGCGCCGGCCAGCGCCAGGTTCAGATCCTTCTGGTGCAGGCCGATCCGAAAGCCCGGCGCAAACGTGCGCTTGATCATGCGCTCGCCGTGCACTTCGAGGATGCGGCTCGAGGCAAACCCGCCCATCAAGGCCTGACGCACCTTGGCCGGGTCGGCGCCGGCCTTGGAGGCGAACACCAGCGCCTCGCAGACTGCGGCGATGTTGAGCGCAACGATGATCTGGTTGGCGACCTTGCAGGTCTGACCATCGCCGTTGGCGCCGACCAGCGTGACGTTCTTGCCCATCAGCTCGAACAGCGGCTTGACGCGCTCGAACGCGGCTTCGGGGCCACCGACCATGATGGTGAGCGTGCCCGCCTTGGCGCCGACCTCGCCGCCGGAGACCGGTGCGTCGAGGTAGTCGCAGCCCAATGCGTTGATCTTCTGCGCGAAGGCCTTGGTCTCGATCGGCGAGATCGAGCTCATGTCGACCACCGTCTTGCGCGCGCCGCCGCTCGGCGCCTTCAGGCCCGCGGCCACGCCATCCTCGCCGAACAGCACCGCGGCCACGTCGGGCGTGTCGGGCACCATCGTGATGATGATGTCGGCGCGCTCGGCCACACCCTTCGCACTGGTGCAGACCGTCGCGCTGCTCTCGGCGATCTCGGGGCGCACCTTGCTGCGCGTGAACACGAACAGCTGGTGGCCGGCGGCGATGAGGCGCGCGGCCATCGGCGCGCCCATGATCCCCAGGCCGATGAAACCGAGTTTGAGGGGGACAGTGGTCATGATCGAACTCCTGTGATCTGGTTGAGCTTAACGGCGTGCGCGCTCGAGCCAGGCCAGGCCGGCTTCGGTGCCCTGCGCGGGCTTGTATTCGCAGCCGATCCAGCCCGCATAGCCCATGCGGTCGAGCGCGGCGAACACATTGTCGTAGTGAATCTCGCCGGTGCCGGGTTCATGGCGGCCCGGGTTGTCGGCGAGCTGGATGTGGGCAATGCGCGCAAGGTGCTTTTCCACCGTTGCGATCAGCTCACCTTCCATGCGCTGGGCATGATAGATGTCGTACTGCACGAACAGGTTGTCCGCCCCCGGCTCGCCGGCAAGCTCGTCGATGATCGAGAGCGCCTGCGCGGTGCGGTTGAGATAGAAACCGGGGATATCGAAAGTGTTGATCGGCTCGATCAACAACCTGATGCCGGCCTCATTCAACTCGGCGGCCGCAAAGCGGAGATTGGCGACGAAGGTCTGGCGCAGCACGGCCTCGGGCACGCCCGGCGGCGCGATACCCGCCAGGCAGTTGACTTGCGGCACGCCGAGGGCGCGCGCGTACTCGATGGCCCGGGCCACGCTGGCACGAAACTCATCGACGCGATCGGGATGACAGGCGATGCCGCGCTCGCCCTGGTCCCAGTCGCCGGCGGGCAGGTTGTGGAGCACGAGCTGCAGCTTGTTCGCGCTCAGCCGATGGTGCAGCTCGGCGATCGGATACGCGTACGGGAACAGGAACTCCACCGCGTCGAAACCAGCGCGCGCAGCGTGCTCGAAGCGGTCGAGGAACGGCTGCTCGTTAAAGAGCATCGTCAGGTTGGCGGCAAATCGGGGCATGGTCGTGCTTCTCCAAGTCAAGTCAATCGAGCATGCCGATCGCGGTCGGCGCGTCGGCCGCACTCAGCGCGAGTTCCTCAAACTCGTTGATCGCGTCGATCTCGGTGCCCATCGAGATGTTGGTGACGCGCTCGAGCATGACCTCGATCACGACCGGCACCTGAAACTGCTGCATCCACGCTTCGGCTTGTTTGATGGCAGGTGCGATCTCCTCCTGCCTGTGCACGCGCACGAACTTGCATCCCAGGCCCTCGACCACCGCCTGGTGATCGACGCCATAGCCCTCGAGTTGCGGTGCGTTGATGTTGTCGAAGCCGAGCTGCACACAGTAGTCCATATCGAAACCGCGCTGGCTCTGGCGGATCAGGCCCAGGTAGGAATTGTTCACGACCATATGGATGTAGGGTAGCTTGAACTGCGCTCCGACCGCGAGTTCTTCGATCATGAACTGGAAATCGTAGTCGCCCGAGAGCGCAACGATCTTTCGCAGCGGATCGGCCGCACGCACGCCTAAAGCGGCGGGAATGGTCCAGCCCAGCGGGCCGGCCTGGCCGCAGTTGATCCAGCGCCGCGGGTGGAACACATGCAGGAACTGCGCCCCGGCGATCTGGCTCAGGCCGATCGTCGAGACGTAGGTGGTGTCGCGATCGAAGGCATTGTTCATGCACTGGTATACGCGCTGCGGCTTCATCGGCACGCTGTCGATGTTGGTCTTGCGCAGCAGCGTGCGTTTGCGTTCGCGGCATTCCGCGACCCAGACCGAACGATCCCGGAGCGAACCGGCCGCCTTCATTTCGCTGGCGACATCGACGAACAACTGCAGTGCGGCCTTTGCGTCCGAGACGATGCCGAGCTCGGGGTTGAAGACACGCCCGATCTGCGTCGGCTCGATATCCACATGCACGAACGTGCGGCCCTTGCAATAGACCTCGGGCGAGCCGGTGTGGCGGTTGGCCCAGCGGTTGCCGATACCGAGCACGAAGTCTGCGGCCAGCAGTGTCGCGTTGCCGTAGCGGTGACTGGTCTGCAGCCCGCACATGCCGGCCATCAGCGGATGATCGTCGGGAATCGTGCCCCAGCCCATAAGAGTCGGGATCACCGGCGTCTGGGTCAGTTCGGCGAACTCCTGCAGCAGCGCGCTCGCGTCCGCATTGATCACGCCACCGCCGGCGACGATCAGCGGCCGCGCGCTCGCCTGCAGCATCGAAACGGCCTTCTCGATCTGCTTGCGCGAAGCCTGCGGCTTGTAGACCGGCAGCGGCTCATAGGTGTCGATGTCGAACTCGATTTCCGCCATCTGCACGTCGAACGGCAGGTCGATCAACACCGGGCCCGGGCGGCCCGAGCGCATCAGGTGAAAGGCCTGCTGGAACGCTCTCGGAACAAGCGCCGGCTCGCGCACCGTGACGCTCCATTTCGTTACCGGTTTGCTGATGGACTCGATGTCGACCGCCTGGAAGTCTTCCTTGTACAGACGCGCGC
>JBDSBD010000254.1:0-3663 GCA_039921765.1 Burkholderiaceae bacterium | reverse complement strand
TGCTTCGGTGCAGGCGTGAACGCGGCTGGAGCTCCTGGCCGTGCGGAGGTGGCGCACTCACCCCGAAGGGCTCACCCGCCGTCTGACGCTGCCGCGCCACCGCGATCAGTGGATCAACCGGTCTTCGGGAGCAACGAACAGCTCGTCGAGGATCAGAGCGTCGGGCTCCTCGCCCAGGCTCCAGAACACCATCAGCACGATGATTTTCAGGTCTTCCAGGTCGAGCGGGCCACCGGGGATCGCGTTGGCACGATCGACCACCATTTCGCGCATCGGCGGCGGCAAGACGCCGGCGGACTCGAGAAAGCTGATGAAGCCGATCGACTCCTCGCCGAGATGCTCTTGCTCGGTGGCCGAGTAGATGCGCACGCTGGTGTCGCTTTGGTGGGCGAGGTCGGACTGCGCAGCCACGGCCACGCCGTCGAGCCACGACAGCGCTTCCTGGATCTCGTCCGATTCGAACCCCACCGATGACAGCTTGCGGGTCAGCTGGTCGTGGTCGGGGCAGGCATCGGGTCGCCAGTAGTTTTCGTACAGGTACACGAGCACGTCGAACATGGACTCACTATACCGCAGCGGTTCTGCGCGCCTCACCTCGCAGGCATCGGGTTTGCCATGATCAACGGCACGGCCACGTATCTTTACGCGGGCGCGCTTCAGGCGCGCGCGATCCGCTGGAACAACTGCCCCGGCAAGCGCGCCACGTGGCCCTCGAGCTCGAGCTCGAGCAGCCGGGTGTTGAGCTCCGCCGCGCTCCAACCGGTGCGGGCCACCAGCGCGTCCAAGGTCACCGGCTCGAAGCCGAGCGCCTCGAGCAACGGCGCTTCGCGATCGCCGGGTGGCGCTGCGTCGGGCGACCCGCGGGTCGGGCCCGGCAGGCACAGCTCTTCGAGAATGTCCTGCGCACCCTCGACGAGCTTGGCACCCTGCTTGATCAGCGCGTGGCAGCCGCGCGCCTGCGGTGAATGGATCGACCCGGGAATGGCGAAGACGTCGCGCCCGGCTTCACTGGCCAGGCGGGCCGTGATCAGCGAGCCCGATTGCAGGGCCGCCTCCACCACCAGGGTGCCACGGGTCAGCCCCGCGATGATGCGGTTGCGCAGCGGGA
Source organism: Burkholderiaceae bacterium (assembly GCA_039921765.1). Lineage (GTDB taxonomy): Bacteria > Pseudomonadota > Gammaproteobacteria > Burkholderiales > Burkholderiaceae_C > JBDSBD01. Next base: position 2,555 of record JBDSBD010000254.1, on the reverse strand, counting down.
AATGAGCCGCCAAGGGTGGCGTGCCGAGCGAGTACTCGCTCACGATCAAACCCTGTGCTGCAATGCGGTGGGCCAGGTTGCGATGGCGACGCGGATAGACCCGGTCGAGCCCGGTGCCGACCACCGCGACCGTGCTCGCGGCACCTGCCAGGCCGCCTTCATGGGCCGCAGCATCGATGCCCAGCGCCATGCCCGAGACGACGCTGAGCCCGGCACCGCTCAGGTGCTCGGCAAACGCCCGGGCGTTCTCGGCGCCCTGCGGCGTGGGGTTGCGGCTGCCGACCACGGCGATCGAATCGGCGCGCAGCAGCTCGGCACGGCCCTGCGCGTACAGCAACACCGGCGGGTCGGCGGTTTCGAGCAGCGCCGGCGGATAAAGCGGATCGCCGAGCGTGATCACCGAGCGCGGCTCGGAGGGCGGCGCGGCGTCGAGCCATGCCAGCGTGGAGGCGATCAGCGCATCCAGCTCGGGTGACGACGCGCCCAGTGCGGCGGCTGCAGTGGTGCCAACGACCTCGCGGCGCGCTGCAGTCGAAGCATGAAGAGCCGCCTGCGGGGAGCCGAACGCCGCGAGCAGCTTGCGCGCCGACTCGCGGCCGACCCGCGGCGTCTCCAGCAGTTGCAGCCAGGCCGCGAGTTCGTCGTGGGCGATCACGGCAACTGCGCGAGCAGCGCCGCTCAGGGCTGCGTGAAGCGGTCGCCGGGCTTGACCGGTTCCTGCACCGACAGGATCAGCGCGTACGACATGTGCTTGAAGACCCTGAAGACGAACAGCAGGCCGTGCTTTTCATCGGGCAGCTTGAGCGTGGGCCGGGTCGGGTCGGTCTTGTCCACCACGGTGGAGCCGTCGCGCCAGAGCGCAAGCACGTGACCGCGCTCGATGCCGTCGACTTCGCCGCGGTTGAGCGCGACGATCTGGTTCTGACCGGCGGTCAAGGCGTCTCCGTAGAGCGAGACGATGCGCCCTTCCATCAGGCCCTTCGGCGCGTGCGGGGCGTAGTTGGTCAGCTCGCGCGAGGGCACCCGCGCGAGCCGGTCACCAATGCCGGCCTCCTGGCGCACCGTCGTCACGATGAACGTGGCCGGGACCACGACCGATGTGCCCTTCGCGTCGACACGCGTTTCGCCCTGGCGGACGTACTCGGCCGTACCCACGTAATTGGCCTCATAGCCCAGCAGCGCGCCGGTGGTCGGGTCCTTCAGCGGCTTGGGTTCGCGGAAGATGCGGTAGTCGCGCTGCGTGCCGAGGTCGCCGCGGACATAGGCGGTGTCACCGCGGCCCAGCAGCACGCGGCCCTCCTGCGTCGCGACGATTCGCGGCGCCTTTTCCAACTCGTTGGACTCGAAAATCACCGCTTCGTTGAGGAAGGGCTCGATCAGGTTGAACGGGATCGACGGGATGCCGGCGTTGTCAAGCTCGCTGGCACGCACGCGCGGCGACAGCTTGACGGTGCCGTCGCCCGGCGCCTGGCCCATGCGAAGTCGGGCGCGGCCGTTCGATTTGTCGAGGTACAACACCTGGCCGGGGTAGATCAGGTGCGGGTTGCGAATCTCCGCGAGGTTCATGCCCCAGAGCTCGGGCCAGCGCCAGGCGCTCTTCAGGAACAATTTGGAGATGTCCCAGAGCGTGTCGTGCCGCTTCACCGTGTACGAATCGGGTGCGTTCGGCGCCAGTTCCGAAAGCGCGACACCCGCCTGAGCGACCTGGTTGGCCGTGCCGCGTTGCTGCGGCGTGACCGGATAAGTGGCCGCCAGCGCGCTGGCAGACGCGAAAACCGCACCGAGTGCGGCGCCGAGGGCTGCAGCAGTGGCAACCCGGCGTACTTGATGAGAAGCGGTTCGGAAGCGACGCGTCATGGGGGGTCTCTCAGGAAGCGGCGCATGCGAGGGCTGCGCTGTGGGGTTACTGAGCCGGCCGCGTCGGGCCGGCCGCGGTTCGGCGAAAATCCTCAATTAGTTTCACAGATTCTGCCCCTAAACCCTTGATATCGCAACGAAACTGGCTGCGTAGAGCGCGCAGTGTGAGACCCGTCACACTGCCGGGCGTTGCGCCAGTCCCACACCCGTTTGCGCGCTGACTTGCCGCAAAATCTCACCCGACCATGGCAAAACTCGCGATCCTTCTCTACCCTGATCCACGCCTGCATACCGTTGCCAAACCGGTGGCGCAGGTCGACGCCCGCATCCGCAAGCTCGTCGACGACATGCTCGAAACCATGTACGAGGCCGATGGCGTCGGTCTGGCCGCAACCCAGGTCGACGTGCATGAGCGGGTGATCGTGATGGACACGTCCGAGTCCCGCGCCGAGCCGCGTGTGCTGATCAACCCGGAGCTGATCGAGGTCAGCGAAGAGATGAGCTTTTCCGACGAAGGCTGCCTGTCGGTGCCGGCGGTCTACGACAAGGTCCAGCGCCATGCTCGCGTCACGGTGCGCGCGCTCGACCGCGCCGGCGCGACGCAGGAGTTCGAGGCCGATGGCCTGCTCGCGGTGTGCGTGCAGCACGAGATGGATCATCTGGTGGGCAAGGTCTTCGTCGAATACCTCAGCCCGCTC
>JBDSBD010000253.1:0-6950 GCA_039921765.1 Burkholderiaceae bacterium | reverse complement strand
GTCGCGCTGCCGGTGCCGGCAGCAAACAGGCCGTCGACCAGGTCCTGGAAGAACTCGCGCACCGGCGCCGCGCCCAGAACCTGCGCGTGCGGCGCCGACGGCGCCAGCGCGGCCAGCGCACGGCAGGCATCGGCGCGCGGGAAGATCAGCACGCCGATCTCGCCGCGATCGATGCCGGCGATCACGACGTCCTGCACGCAGGGGTCGCCGGCCGCGATGATCTTCGCGCGCAGCGGCCCGACCGAGACGAAGGTGCCGGTTGCGAGCTTGAAGTCTTCGGCAATCCGGCCATCGAACATCAGACCGCGTTCGGGATGATCGGGGTCCATCGGCTTGACCGCGTCGCCGCTGCAATAGAAGCCTTCCGCATCGAACGACTCGGCGGTCTGCTCGGGGGCGCGCCAATAGCCCGGCGTGACGTTCGGGCCGCGGTAGCGCACCTCGACCTTGTCGCCGTCGGGCACCAGCTTGATCTCCATGCCCGGCGCCGGCAGGCCGAGGTGGCCCGATTTGACGTCGAACGCATTGGCGCAGATGGCGAACGGCGCGGTCTCGGTCATGCCCAGCCCGGTGAGCATGCGGATGCGCTCGCCGCACTGCGCTTCGGCCACCCGGTCGAGCTTGTCCCACACCGGTTGCGACAGCCCGGCGCCGGCAAAGAAGAACATCTTCACGCGACTGAACAAGGTCTGGCGCAGTACGGCGTCGCTCTCGAGGGCGTTGGCGATTTACTCGAAACCCTTGGGCACGTTGAAGTACAGGGTCGGCGCGATCTCGCGCAGGTTGCGCAGGGTTTCCTTGATCAGGGTCGGCGCCGGTTTGCCTTCGTCGATGTACAGGGTGCCGCCGTTGTACAGCGTGATGCCGACATTGTGGTTGCCGCCGAAGGTGTGGTTCCACGGCAGCCAGTCGACCAGCACCGGCGGCTCGGCGGCCAGATCCGGGAAGCACTGGCGGATCATCTGCTGGTTGCTGCACAGCATGCGCTGGGTGTTGATCACGCCCTTCGGGGATCGGGTCGAGCCCGACGTGAACAGGAACTTGGCGATCGTGTCGGGCCCGACGCGCGCATGTGCGGCGTCGACCTGCGCGGTGGCCACGACGCTCAGCAGGTCGTCGAATGCGAGCGTGGCGCGATCCTGGAGCGCGCCCTCGGTCAGCACCACCGGCAACTCGGCCGGCACCGCCGCGGCGATGGCCCGCGCGTACGCCGTGCCGCTCGAGGCGAACACCAGCCCCGGTGTCAGCAGGCCCAGCACGTGGCGCAACTTGCGGTGATCCTGCGACACCAGCGAATAGGCCGGTGAGATCGGTGCGAATGGCACCCCGGCCAGCATCGCGCCGAGCCCGAGCAGCAGGTGCTCGATGTCGTTGTCGGACAGGATCGCCAGGGGCCGTTCGACCGACAGGCCACGGTCGAGCAGCGCCTGGGCGATCGAGCGCGCGCTTTGCAGGGCTTGCGCATAGCTGACGCGGCGCCAGTCGCCACCGTTCACGCGCTTGGCGACCAGCGTGCGCTCGGGTGCGGACTCGGCCCAATGCAGCAGCCGGTCGGTGAGGCGCAAGGCGTAGGGCTGCAAGGCTTCGGTCGAGGTGATCAGCGTGCTGCCGTCGGCGCGCGGCGTGAAGTGGGCACTGAGCGAGCCGCCGAGCGGCACGGCACGGTAGCGTGCCGCGGACGCCGGTGCAGCGACGGCGGTGCTCACGACTTGCCCACCTTGCCGGCCTTGCCCTCGAGGAAGGCCTTCATGCGGCCCTTCGCGGCGCCGTCGCCTTGCGCGATCGCGGCCATCAGCGACTCGGTGAACAGGCCTTCGTTCTGCCCCATCTCGGCGATGCGCGGCAGCGCATGCAGCACCGCGAAATTGGACAGGGGCGCGTTGGCCGCGATCTTGTGCGCAAGCTCGAAGGCCTTCGCGAGCCCCTGGCCGGCCCCGACCACGTACTGCGACAAGCCGATGCGCTGGCCTTCGTCGGCGTCATGGACGCGCCCGGTCAGCATCATGTCGGCCATGCACGCCACGCCGATCAGGCGCGGGATGCGCGCCGACCCGCCGCCACCGACGAACAAGCCGCGCTGGCCCTCGGGCAGGCCGTAGAACGCGCTCGCCTCGGCCACGCGAATGTGCGCCGAGCTCGCCAGCTCCAGGCCCCCGCCGACGACGGCGCCGTGCAGCACGGCGATCACCGGCACGCGGCCGAACTGGATCTGCTCGAACGCGGCGTGCCAGGAGCGTGAGTGGTGGATGCCCTCGGCGGCGCTGCGTTCGGACATCTCCGACAGATCGAGCCCGGCGCAGAAGTGCTCGCCCTCGCCGCTCAGCACCACGACACGCGTGGTCTCGGGCAGGCTCGTGAACGCGGCGTGCAGCCGTGCGATCAGCGCATCATTGAGCGCGTTGCGCTTGGCCGGCCGCATCAGGCGCACATGCGTGACCGGACCGTCCTGCTCGACGCGCAACATCGGGGACGTGGCAGAAGGTTTCTGGCTCATTTTTTCCAGGGAAAACTAGTTAATATTATTAAACAAGTACCCGATTCCAATCAGGGCAACTCCCAATGCGTCGATGCCGGCACGGCGCATCGATCGCCTAAAATTTCTCAATACCTTGGCCCGGATGGGAAACGAGCGCCGCGCCCGATTCAGGTCCGACATCCAGCCCAGAGCCGTCATTAGTTATTTTATTGAACCACTTTTGCGCCTGGAGCAAGCGCCCTGCCTGGCCATTCGGCAAGCCGACCCGCTCGCCATGATCGGCCTGCCGGCCAGACCCTTCAGGAGAAGCCTTCGATGAACACCGCCGAGCTGATCGCGATCGACACCCACACCCACCTCGAGGTGTCGTGCTGGAACCCGTTCGACAGCTATGGCGAAGAGTACGACCGCGCCGCCGACCAATACTTCCGCTCGAGCCGGCGCCCGACGATGGCCGAGACGCTGGCGTTCTATCGCGAGAAGAAGATCGGCTTCGTGATGTTCACGGTCGATGCCGAAACGCAGATGGGCCGCCGGCGCATCCCGAACGAGGAGATCGCCGAGGCGGCGCAGGCCAACAGCGACATCATGATCGCGTTCGGCAGCATCGACCCGCACAAGGGAAAGATGGGCGCGCGCGAGGCGCGCAAGCTGATCGAGGAGCACGGCGTCAAGGGCTTCAAGTTCCACCCGACGGTGCAGGGTTTCGAGCCCTACGACAAGATGGCCTGGCCGATCTACGAGGTGATCGCCGAGTACAAGCTGCCGGCCATCTTCCACAGCGGACACTCGGGCATCGGCAGCGGCATGCGCTGCGGCGGCGGGCTGCGTTTGCAGAACTCGAACACGATGTTGCTCGAGGACGTGGCGATCGATTTCCCCGACATCGAGATCGTCGTCGCGCACCCGTAGTTTCCGTGGCAGGACGAGGCAATTTCGCTGGCGCTGCACAAACCCAACATCTGGATCGATCTGTCGGGCTGGAGCCCCAAGTACTTCCCGCCGCAACTGGTGCAGTACGCGAACACGCTGCTCAAGGACCGTGTCCTGTTCGGCAGCGACTTCCCACTCATCAGCCCGGACCGCTGGCTCAAGGACTTCGCCGAGGCCGGCTTTCGCGACGATGCCAGGCCGTTGATCCTGAAGGACAACGCGATGCGGCTGCTGCGTCTCGGACCGGCTAGCTCGGTCTGAGGGGTCCAGCCGCCGCACCGTACGCACAGTAATAAGCTAACAACGTATGAAGCGATCGGGGACTGCCGTCTCGGCCTAGACTCAAGGCCCCGCGCCGCGCGGGCCTCGCGCGGCACCGCTCAACACTTGACAAGGAGCCACCATGTCTTTGCGCATCAACGACACCGCACCCGATTTCGAAGCCGAAACCACCCAGGGCAAGATCAAGTTCCACGACTGGATCGGCGACCAGTGGGCGATCCTGTTCTCGCATCCGAAGGACTTCACACCGGTGTGCACGACCGAGCTCGGCTACATGGCCATGATCGAGTCGGACTTCACCAAGCGCAACACCAAGCTGATCGGCCTGAGCGTCGACCCGGTCGCGCGCCACGCCGACTGGGCCAAGGACATCGAGGACGTCCAGGGCGCGGCCGTCAAGTACCCGATGATCGGCGACACCGATCTGAAGGTCTCCAAGCTCTACAACATGCTGCCGGCCGACGAGGTGGGCGCCGATGGCCGCACCGCGGTGAACAACCAGACCGTCCGCTCGGTGTTCGTGATCGGCCCGGACAAGAAGATCAAGATGACCCTGACCTACCCGATGAGCACCGGGCGCAACTTCGACGAGATCGTGCGCGTGCTCGACTCGATCCAGCTCACCGCCAAGCACAAGGTCGCCACGCCGGTGAACTGGAAGGTCGGCGACGACGTGATCATCTCCACCTCGGTCTCCGACGAAGAGGCGAAGAAGATCTTCCCGAGCGGCTTCAAGACGGTGAAGCCCTACCTGCGCACGACCAAGCAGCCGAGCTGAGCGGGTCAGTACGTCTCGACGTGAAAACGGCCCTCGTCCACCAGCTTGCGGTGGATCGAAGGCCAGTCGGTCGCCGCTGACGCGCAGGCCTCGCGCAGCGCCTCGATCACGCCTGCCTCCATGCCCTTGAGGCCGCAGATGTAGACGAAGGTATCGCCGCGCAGCAACTCGACGAGGTCACGCGCGCGCTCGCGCATGCGGTCCTGCACGTAGACGCGAGGCTCCCCGGCGACGCGCGAGAACGCGAATGTGGTGTCCATCAGCTCGGGCGGCAGCTTGGTCAACGGGCCGAAATAAGGCAGCTCCTCGGGCTTGCGTGCCCCGAAGAACAGCATCAGCTTGCCCCCCGCGTGCTTGCCGGCTTCCTTGAGGCGCCGGCGGTGTTCGGTCATCGCCCGCATCGGCGCCGAGCCGGTGCCAGTGCAGACCATCAGGATGTTGGAGCCCGGATGGTTGGGCATCAGGAAACACTCGCCGTAGGGGCCGGTCACCTGCACCGTCGCGCCGCGCGGCAGATCGCACAGGTAATTCGATGCGACGCCGCGGCTCGGCTGGCCGTCGTAGTCGGTCGTCACGCGCTTGACCGTCAACGAGACGTTGTTGAAGCCTTCACGCTCGCCCGTGCGCGTGCTCGCGACCGAGTACATGCGCAGGTAGTGCGGCCGGCCGCTGGCGTCGACGCCGGGCGGCACGATCCCGATCGACTGGCCCTCGAGCAGCGGCATGACCGCGGTGCCGAAGTCGAGCACGATGTGGCGCACGTCGCCTTCGGCGTCGGCGGCCGTCAGGCGGTAGTTGCCGGCGACGGTTGCGACCAGCGGCGTCTTCAGCCCATAGCGGTTGACGCAGGGCTGCGCCGCCGACCATGGCGCCGTCGTCGAGGAGGGTGACACGGCGGCATTGATCTGCGGGGCTTCGGAGCTCGCCCCCGCACTCGCGCTCGCGTGGGCATCGCCTCGGCCATCGTCGCTCGCATCGGCGGGTTCCGCCTCCGGCGCGGCGGCCCGATGCAGCCCATCGGGCAGGGCTTCAGCGGCCGGCCCGCCGTCGAGCACGGCCGGCAACTCGTCCCAGCTGAACTGTTCGGCCAAGGTGTAGGCGGACGCCTTGGGCACCACCAGCCAATGGTCGATGCTGCCGGTCGGGCACGGCAGGATGCAGGCGTTGCAGCCCTCGCAGATGTCGGCATTGACGACATAGTTGCGGTCGTCGTGCGTGATCGCATTGACCGGGCAGGCCTCTTCGCAGGTGTTGCAGCGGATGCAGACCTCGGGGTCGATCAGGTGCTGCTTGAGGTAGACGGTGTCGGATGCGTTCATGGGCGCGGCTCGCTCGGCCAGGGTCGGGACGGTATCGGCTGGCGTGTCAGTTGAACCGCACGTATTCGAAATCGACCGGCTGCCTGTTGATGCCGATGGCGGGCGGGGCAATCCAGTTGGCGTATTTGCCGACGTCGACCACGCGGCACATCAGCGAGGCCACGAAGGCGCGATCCTCCTCGGTGGCGAGCCACTGGTCCACGCTGCGGGCCCATTCGTTCTCGCTGATCGCGCGCCCGTCCGGACTCACGCGCACGCCGGCGAACGTGCCGATGTGGCGGTTGAAGGCCTTGTGCGGCAAGGTCAGCCGAAACGCCAGCCCGGCCTTTTCGATCACCCGGTTCCAGCGCCCGATGCCACCGGCCGAGTCGCGGATGAAATCGTCGCGCAGCACCTCGTTGAGCGCATTGAGCATCGGCACCTCCTTCTCGACCAGCGCGCCGTCCTGCACGCCGAGGATCTTGTAGTGCTCGCCCTTGAGCCCATGGTCGTCGCTGCGCTTGGTCTCCTCGTAGCGGCCCTTCAGCCCCGAGCTGTAGAAGATCGCCGCGTTGCTCGACTGGTCGGCGCCGAACAGATCGATCGTCACGCTGTAGTGGAAATTCAGGTAGCGCTGCAGGGTCGGCAGGTCGATCACCCCCTGCTGGCGCAGCTGGGCCGGGTCTTCGAGGCCGGTTTCCTTCATGACCTGGCAGGTGCGCTGGATCACGCGCGACACGCCGCTCTCGCCGACGAACATGTGGTGCGCTTCTTCGGTCAGCATGAACTTGGTGGTGCGCGCCAGCGGGTCGAAGCCGCTCTCGGCGAGCGCATTCAACTGGAACTTGCCGTCGCGATCCGTGAAGTAGGTGAACATGAAGAACGCCAGCCAGTCGGGGGTTTCTTCATTGAAGGCGCCCAGGATGCGCGGGTTGTCGGCGTCGCCCGAGCGGCGCTCGAGCAGCGCCTCGGCCTCTTCGCGGCCGTCCCGCCCGAAGTGCTTGTGCAGCAGGTAGACCATCGCCCACAGATGGCGGCCTTCCTCGACGTTCACCTGGAAAAGGTTGCGCAGGTCGTACTGGCTCGGTGCGGTCTTGCCGAGATAGCGCTGCTGCTCGACCGAGGCCGGCTCGGTGTCGCCCTGCGTGACGATGATGCGGCGCAGGTTGGCGCGGTGCTCGCC
>JBDSBD010000252.1:0-6465 GCA_039921765.1 Burkholderiaceae bacterium | reverse complement strand
GATGCCGCTCGGCCAGGTGCTGTACGAAGCCGGCAGCACGATCTCGCATGTGTACTTCCCGACATCGTCGATTGTCTCGCTGCTTCACGTGACGGAGAACGGCCCGTCGGCCGAGATTGCCGTGGTCGGTCTCGAAGGTATCGTCGGCATCTCTCTGTTCATGGGGGGAGCTTCCGCCACCAGCCGGGCGGTGGTGCAAAGCGCTGGCGAGGGCTTTCGGATGAGGGCGCAGGCAATCAAGGAAGAGTTCAAACATGCGCCGGTGCTGCAGCTGCTGCTGCGCTACACCCAGGCCATGATCACGCAGATCGCGCAAACGGCGGCGTGCAACCGGCACCACACGCTCGACCAGCAACTGTGCCGCTGGCTGCTGCTGAGGCTCGATCGTCTGCAGCATTGCGAGGTCGTGATGACGCAGGAGCTGATCTCCAACATGCTCGGCGTGCGTCGCGAGGGGGTGACCGAAAGCGCGATCAAGTTGCAGGCGGCGGGGCTGATCCGTTACGCGCGCGGTCGCATCACGGTGCTCGACCGCAAAGGGCTGGAAAAACGCGCCTGCGAATGTTACGGCGTGGTCAGGAAGGAATACGACCGGCTGCTCCCGAACAAGGCAGCAAGGTAGCCCGCCGGCGCGGATGCGAGCGCCGTGCCCGTGGATGCGAACGGCCCGTCGCATACGCGGCATCTTCCTACACACAACACCGTCCGTGCCCGACCCGCGCCGCGTGCGCCAACACCTACCTTAGAGACGGACCGACACCGTCGGCAACCGGGTTTCCAACTCACCTCTCTCAGGAGTTTCGACATGAATGCACCCAGGTTCCTCGCCTCGACCGTGACCGCAATTGCAGTCATCGGCGCCGCCGGGTTTGCGTACGCGCAAACGACCACCAGCCCGACAACCCCCGATACCACGACGACTCCGCAAAGCCAGACCACGACGCCGAGCTCGAGCACCGCCGCTCCGAGCAGCACCGACAGCAGCACGACAAGCGGCAGCAGCGCCACCACCCGTGTGCCGAATTCAACGAGCGCCACGGGCCGTGCGTCGAACGACGCCAGCACGATGGCGAGCGAGCGTCCGGCAAAGGCTGGCCGCAACTGAAGCGGCGCGCATCGGCACGGCGACACGGCCGCTGTGTCGATGCCTGGCCGGCGGGTCGAGCACCGTGCGCCTCAAGGCGCCATGGGGTGAAGGCCATTCCGCCGCGTCACCGCTCTGACTGACGGTCGCCCCTCCATGTACGGGTTGGTATGGTCCGAAATTGTCCAGGGCATGCGCCGCGGACTGCTTGCGGGTGCAGCTGTCCTGGCGCTCGTGATCCCGCCCGGCCTGCGCGGGGCACCGGATCGGCTTGGGACCTCGGTCGCCGCCCCGTCGATCGCCGCCGCATCATCGAGTCAGGCCGCGCCGGACGTGGTCACGCGGCCTCCACGATTCGCCGATTTCGGCAGCGAGACGCCCTCCCCGGACGCACGCCACGTGGCGAACTGGGTGGCCGACTCGAGCGACAACGCAAATGCCAGCTTCGTCATCGTCGACAAGAAGCGCGCGAGGTTGTATCTCTTTGATCCGCGCGCGCGCCTGCGCGCAGCGACTCCGGTGCTGCTCGGCGCGGCGCGCGGCGATGATTCCGCGCCAGGTATCGGCTCGCGCCCGATCGCCGAGGTCCGCCCGGACGAGCGAACCACACCCGCCGGACGCTTCGTCGCAGAACGCGGCCACGATGTCAGTGGCGACGACGTGGTCTGGGTCGACTACGACGCCGCGGTGTCGATGCACCGGGTCGTGACCACGAATCCCAGAGAGCGCCGACTGGCACGGCTCGCCACGCCCAGCATCGACGACAACCGCATCTCCTACGGCTGCATCAACGTGCCACGGGCCTTCTACGAGAGCTATATCCGGCCCACCTTCGCGACGCACCGCGCCATCGTCTACGTGCTGCCCGACGTCAAGACCGTGCAGCAGGTCTTCGGCTCCTACGACGTCGCCGAGTCGGCGGGCCGGCGCGTCGCCGCGCGCGCAAATTCCACCGCATGCTCAGGGCCCGCGTGCGCAGTCAGCGCGCCGCCTTCGCGCCCGAGCCCGCCAAGCTGAGCCGCCCTGAACCCAGGTGGAGGAGTTTTGTCGAGGCGTCGTTACCGCACCGACGGGCACCCGCCGGGCCTGGCACGGCCCGCCCGACCGTCGCCAATTGTTACCTATTCTTCTCGCAAACGCCCCCAGAAAATGCAAACATGCGCTCGGCGTGAAACACGCGCCGCCGCGCGGAGCGGCAACTGGCGAGACGTGCGGGCGGATTCTGCCTACACCCCGCACCACGGAGGGAAGTGCATTGGTAGGCGATACGATCATTGGGGTGCCGTTCGAGTCACCCGTACCACTCAGGTCGCTCCTTCAGGATGCACCCGAACCCGAAGCGCCGCACGGACGCGAAGTCACCCGACGCTTGTTCAAGATTCGAAGCGCCGATTCATCCGGAGAGCGCAGTTCGGCCAGCATCCTGATCAACCGGATGTACGCCACGCGGGGCTATCTCAGCACGCCACTGCCGGACGAACAACTCCCGACGCGGATCACGCTGGTGGCGACCGAACACGATGCCACGATCGGCACCATCACGATCGGGTTCGATTCGCCCTCCGGTCTTCACGTCGACGATCTGTTCGCACAGGAAACCCGCGCCAGGCGCAATGCCGGCCGCAACCTGTGCGAGTTCACAAAGCTGGCGATGGACAGCGTGGTGCGCTCCCGCCGCGTGCTCGCCTCGCTGTTTCACGTGGCCTACATCTACGCGCACCGCATGATGGGCTTCGATGACCTGGTGATCGAAGTGAACCCGCGCCACGTCAGGTATTACGAACGCATGCTCGGGTTCAAGGCGCTCGGGCCGCCGCGCCTGAATCTGCGCGTCAACGCGCCAGCGGTCTTGATGTGCCTGGACTTCGCGCACGCCCAACGTCAGATCGACCGGTTCGGCGGCAGGCCTGAATATTCCGTGCTCGAGCGGTCCTTGTACCCCGACTTTTTTTCGGTGTCCGAAGAGGCGAGTATCGTCGGACGCCTGAAACGCACCCAGCCCGATGCCAGCTACTCGCACGACCGGCCGCTCCACCACGGCTTGCAGCAGGCCATGAACTGACCGCGCACCGAGGTGACCCCGATTCAAGAATTCAGCTACGACGAAGCCTTTTCGAGGAACCTGGGGTGGGTGACCGAGGCCGAGCAACTGCGCCTGAAGAATTCACGCGTGTGCATTGCCGGCCTGGGAGGCGTGGGAGGGGTCTATCTGCTCACGCTCGCGCGGCTTGGCATCGGGGCGTTTTCGATCGCCGATTTCGACACCTATGCGCTGGCCAACTTCAACCGGCAGGTGGGCGCGACGGTGTCGTCGCTGAATCGCCCCAAGCTCGACGTCATGCTGGCGATGGCCCGCGACATCAATCCCGATCTCGATGTACGCGTGTTCGACACCGGGCTGAACCCCTCGAACCTCGAAGCCTTCCTCGCCGACGGCGACGTCTATCTCGATGGTCTGGATTTCTTCGCGCTGGAGATTCGGCGCCGCGTCTTCGCGCTGTGCGCCCGCTCGGGAATTGCGGCCACCACGGTGGCGCCACTGGGCATGGGCGCGGCCTTGTTGAACTTCGTGCCGGGTGGCATGACCTTCGATGCGTATTTCGGCCTCGAAGGGCGTTCCGAGCACGAACAGGCGCTGCGGTTTTTGGTCGGCCTGTCGCCGGCGATGCTGCAGATGTCGTATCTGGTCGACCCGTCAAGGGTCGATCTGGCCAACCGGCGTGGCCCCTCGACGGTGATCGGTGCGCAGCTCTGCAGCGGCATCGCGGCGGCCCAGGTGCTCAAGCTGATCCTGCAGCGCGGCAAAGTGCTGGCAGCACCCACGGGGCTGCATTTCGATGCCTACCGCAATCGCCTGAAACGCACCTGGCGACCGGGCGGCAACGGCAATCCGCTGCAGCGCCTGCTGCTCGCGGTCGCGAAGCGTCGACTGCAGCCTGCCTTAGCGCATGCTCCCCGGTGCCGACACGCTTCGCCGCATTCTTGGCGCCGCCTTGCTGGCGCCGTCGGCCGAGAACAGGCACTACCTGCGCTTTCAGGTGCGGAGCGATTGCGTCCGTCTTCTCACCACCGACCGTGCGTCGTGGGCCGATCAGCCCCACCGCCAGATGCTCGCGCTGCTGTCGTATGGCGCGGTGGTCGAGAACGCAGCGCTGCGCTCGGCCGAACTCGGCCAGGCCATGGCTGTCACCTGGTGGCCCGAGCCGAGCGAACCCGAACGGGTGGCCGAGTGGCGCTGGCAGGCCAGCACCACGCCGGGCGATGCGCTGGGCCGTGCCATCGAAGCCCGGCACACCAACCGCCGCTTCTATCGCCGCGCACGCGCGCCCGCCGAGGCACTGGCACGCGTATCGGCCGCAGCCGATGCAAGCCCCGGCACAAGTTTGCTGTGGCTCGACGACGCACCGCGCCGGGCGCTCGCGCTGAAGGCGATCCGGGTCGCCGAGACCGAACGCTTTCAACGCCAGGCGCTGCACGCCGAACTGTTCGGCGCCGTGCGCTTCGAGGTTGGCTGGAAGCAGTCGGTCGGCGAAGGGCTGCCACCCGGCGCGCTGCAGATCGAGCCGTCAATGCGGCTGCCGTTCGCGCTGCTGCGCCGCTGGCGGGTGATGCGCGCCGCCTGCCGGATCGGCACGCACCTCGCGCTCGGCCTGCGTGCCGGCTATCTGCCCTGTGCGCTGTCGCCGCATATCGGCCTGGTGCTCGCGAGCGAATCACGCGAAGACCTGGCCGCGCTCCAGGCCGGCCGGGCATTCGAGCGGGTCTGGCTGGCCGCAACCACCGAAGGCCTGGCGTTGCAGCCGATGGCCGCAGCCACCGCGCTGATGCATCAGAGGCCGGGCGACGGATGGGTGTCCGGCGCCGCGCAGGCACGGCTTTCGCAACTGCTGGATGAGCTGTGCCGCGGACATGCGGCGCGGCCCTATTTGCTGTTCCGGCTCGGGCATGCCGACGCGCCGAGCGTCGTGACGGGGCGCGGCCCGCTCGACGACTACATCGACCCGGTCGATTGAACGACTCAGTTTGATTTTCAAGCCCGACTGGCGAGCTCCGCTGCGCCGGTTGTCATCGGGCGCGGTTTCGCACACCTACATGTATCGTGAAGTAACCGCACCCCCTCAGTCAGGGGGTGTCAGGCGGTCTATGTTCGCTAGCGTACGTTGCGGACCTCACCTCACAGATAGAGTGATCCTTCTTCGTTCACTCCCAGGAGCAATGCTTATCAAACCGACGGTTCCAGCCCGTGACCGGGCCTCCCGATACGTCGGCCGGCACTTGGATCCACGGGAGGGTTTGGCCGACTTTTTGGCATGCTCTCCTACACACATCGCCCGCACAGGCTGCTACAAATTCGTGTCCACGGTGGACACATTACAAGGAGTCAAACCATGACAACCACAAGCTCTTCTCCAATCAACCTCATCAAGCGCAGCGCGATCGCAATCGCCACCGCCACCGCCTGCATGGGGGCCTCGGCCGCGCTGCTGCCACCGTTCACTTTCAATCCCGCTGCGGCGAGCCTGATGGGCACGTCGTTCAGCGCCGACAACATTCTCATCTCGGATTACTCGACGGTGAATTTTGACGGTGTGGGTGGCTTCACCGACACCGGTTTCCTGTCGGTAACTGCGTTTCAGAACACCGGCACGACGCTCCTTCCGACGGGTCTGAACAGCACCTACGGCATGTACTTCGCGTTCACCGGGAACGGCACCACCACGGTCGGAAATCCGAGCACAGTCCAGACTTCGGGCGCGTTCACGACCCTGAATTACACGCTGTACGGCTACAACGGCGGCCCCGCCACTTTCGGCTTCGACGCGTCGAACAATCCGACGGAAAACGCCAGTGGTGAAGTGGTGCTGGGAACCGGCAGTTTGCTGAACGGCACGGTTTCGACGACCCCGACCAGTGACGGGTCGATGCAGTTCACGCCTTCTGCCTCCGCCAAACTGAGCTTCGCCGTCGCCACCGGAATGGAGGGGTTCTTCGCTTCACCGAATCCGTTCTACGACATCAGCTTCGCCGCGTTCACGAACACGACCAGTCAGGTCACTGCCTTCCAGGGTGGCTTCCGAATCGAGCAGGGCGGCGGCGCGGTCAACTTCGCGATGACGCCTGCAGTTCCCGAGCCCGAAACCTACGCGCTCATGCTGGCCGGTCTGGCTGCGGTCGGCTTCATCGCGCGCCGCCGTCGCAGTTGAGCGATCGCGTATCAACGACGCGCGCTTGAGCGACCTCGGGTCATACCGAGTGACAACGGCCGCAGACTGTTCTGCGGCCGTTTTTTTGATCGAGTTCACACGCTACAGGAAGCTGCCATGAATCTACAAATAATCAAGCTTGCCGGCGCCAGTGTACTGAGCGCACTGTTGCTGACC
>JBDSBD010000251.1:0-4401 GCA_039921765.1 Burkholderiaceae bacterium | reverse complement strand
CCGCGCGCCACGCCGGTCAGGTCGGGTACCAGGCACTCGATTTCCGTGACGCGTCGCTCGTTGAGCCAGTTCTCGAGATCGCTGAACGTGAATTTGCTCTTGTCCACCATGGTTCACCTCAAGTGAGAAAGTCCAGTGGCGCCTGGCGCGCCACGTCGATTGTGCGGCGGGCCCGGGTCCGCGCAGGCGCCAGACGGTCGCCGAGGCTCTACTTGTCAAGTTCGAGATCGTGACGCGGCCGGTGGCGAAGCGAGCGGAATTCCGCGCAGGCCGCGCCGAAGGCCTGGAGCAGGTGCATCGACACCGGATTCGCCGCGGCCTGCCATTCGGGGTGCCATTGCACGCAAAGGTTGAAGCCGGCAGCCCGCTCCACCGTGAACGCCTCGATCTGGCCGTCGGGTGCGCGGGCCTCGACGCGCAGCCCGGGTGCGAGCCGGTCGACACCCTGACCGTGCAGCGAATTCACGCGAAAGCTCGGTGTGACCACGAGTCGGGCCAACTCGCCACCCGGCTCGACCCGGACCTCGTGCACCGGTCCGTAGCGCACCTCGAGGTCCGAGCTCTTCGGCGCCCGATGGTCGCGGCGCCCTTCGACGGCTTGAATGGCCTGATGCAACGAGCCGCCGAGCGCGACGTTGGTCTCCTGCAGACCGCGGCAGATTGCCAGCAACGGGATGCCGCGTGCCAGCAACGACGGGATCAGCGCCAAGGTCGAGGCATCCCGCTTCTCGTCCAATGGCAGGGTTGCGTCGTACACCGTCTGGCCAAAGTGACGCGGATGCACGTTCGATGCCGAACCGGTCAGCAGCACGCCATCGGCCAGGTCGAGCAGTCCGTCGATCTCGTCGGGCAGTGCGTTGGGCACCACCAAGGGCTGACAACCCGCGAGCCGCACGGCCTCGATGTACTCCCGTCCGGCGACGTGATAGGAATGCTGCCCGAGCATGCGATTGCATGCCGGCACCAGCACGCGCGGCTTGGAGTCGGAGGAAGGGGGGGGTCTGCTCATCGGGTTCACATCATCTCGATCGGTGCGCTCGTCTCGCTGCGGGCGTGGGGACGTGGGCTGGCTCCGGTCGATCCGAAGTGCCCGTGGAACTGCGCGGGCCAGGCCTGAGTCGACTCGACTGCGCCGCACAGCGTTGCAGCTGCCTCGCTGCGTCGACTCAGGCCGTCTTCTTCAACACCTCGGCGATCGTGCCGACCATCTGTTCGATGTGTGACGCCTCGACGATCAGCGGCGGCGACAACGCGATCGTGTCACCGGTGGTGCGGATCAGCAGGCCACGTTCCCAGCACTCGAGAAACACCTCGGTGGCGCGCTTGCCCGGCGCGTCAGGGCGCGGCTCGAGCTCGATGCCACCGACCAGCCCGATGTTGCGGATGTCGATCACGTGCGGCGCGCCCTTCAGCCCATGCAGCGCGTCCTCCATCACCGGCGCCATCCTGGCCGCGCGCGTCAGCAGGCCTTCTTCGGCGTAGGTGTCAAGCGTGCCGAGGGCCGCAGCGCAGGCGAGCGGGTGCGACGAGTAGGTGTAGCCATGAAAGAACTCGATCAGGTGCTCCGGGCCGTTCATGAAGGCGTCATGAATCGATTGCCTGGCGAACACCGCCCCCATGGGCACGCTGCCATTGGTAAGGCCCTTGGCCACCGTCATCAAGTCGGGTGTGACGCCGAAATGGGTGGCTGCAAAGGGTGAGCCGAGCCGCCCGAATCCGGTGATCACCTCGTCGAAGATCAGCAGGATGCCGTGCTTGTCGCAGATCGAACGCAGCCGCTCGAGATAGCCCTTGGGCGGCAGCAGCACGCCGGTCGATCCCGCGACCGGTTCGACGATCACCGCGGCAATCGTCGAAGCGTCGTGCAGCGCGACCAGGCGGTCGAGGTCGTCGGCCAGTTCGGCGCCGTGTTCGGGCACGCCGCGTGAGAATGCGTTGCGCGCCAGGTCGTGGGTGTGGCGAATGTGGTCGACACCGGCGAGCAAGGTGCCAAACATCTTGCGGTTGGAGGCGATGCCGCCCACTGAAATACCGCCGAAATTGACGCCGTGATAACCGCGCTCGCGGCCGATCAGCCGGGTGCGCGTGCCTTCACCACGCACGCGGTGGTAGGCGATCGCCATCTTCAGCGCGGTCTCGACCGATTCGGAACCCGAGTTCGTGTAGAAGACCCGGTTCAGTCCCGGCGGCGTGAGCTTGATCAGCCGTTCGGCCAGCTCGAAAGCCTTCGGATGGCCCATGTTGAAGGAGGGCGCGAAGTCCATCTCGGCCGCCTGCTCCTGGATCGCCTTCACGATGCGCGGCCGGGCGTGTCCGGCGTTCACGCACCACAGGCCGGCACAACCGTCGAGGATCTCGCGGCCTTCGGGGGTGCGGTAGTGCATGCCCGAGGCCTGGACGAGCAGGCGCGGTGCGTGCTTGAACTGGCGGTTTGCGGTGAACGGCATCCAGAACGCGTCCATCGCAGGCGTCGACGCGGTCTCTTGCCGAGGCGCGTGCGTCGAGGCGGCGGGGTCCTTGTACATGGTGTTCTCCTTTGTGAAGACGATTTTCCTCGCGTCGCTCTCGCATGGGCGTCGGTGGAGCGAGAAACCACGGCCCGATGATCGCATGCGGGCCCGACGTCGCTGCTGGTGGGAATCAGCAGCGCTCCCGGCCGGCGCTGTCGCGACCTCGCGGTTGCGGCGGCTCGGCAACGGCGGATGACCCGGGTCGGGATCGGAGCGTGGCGGCGCACGCCCGTCGCGGTGTTTTCACGATGGAAAAGTGACTTGCCACATCGTGAAAATTCTCGATGCTGCATCGCCGCAATTTTTCTCATTGCGAGGAATTGCATTTCACGATGCAATTCGTGATTCGTAGGTTGTTGTTTTTATTGATTATTATTTTTAGTCTTCTATAAGACATAAGTCTGTCGACAGCGCGTGTGCTTCGGTAAGCTGACGCCAGAGATTTCGAACTCATTTCCCGCAACTTCCTGGAGAACTTCATGACCCAACCCACCCGCGAACAACAGATTGCTGCCCTCGAGAAGGACTGGGCCCAGAACCCGCGCTGGAAGGGCATCAAGCGCGGTTACAGCGCGGCCGACGTGGTGCGGCTGCGGGGATCCATCCAGGTCGAGCACACGCTTGCCAAACGCGGGTCCGAAAAACTCTGGACCTTGCTCAACACCGAACCTTTCGTCAACACGCTGGGGGCGCTCACCGGCAACCAGGCGATGCAGCAGGTCAAGGCTGGCCTGAAGGCGATCTACCTGTCAGGCTGGCAGGTCGCGGCCGACGCCAACGACAACGGCGAGATGTACCCCGACCAGTCGTTGTACTCGGCCGATTCGGTGCCCAAGGTCGTCAAGCGCATCAACAACACCCTCGTGCGGGCCGATCAGATCCAGTGGTCCGAGGGCAAGAACGATGTCGACTTCTACGCGCCGATCGTGGCCGACGCCGAGGCCGGGTTCGGCGGCGTGCTCAACGCTTTCGAACTGATGAAGTCGATGATTGACGCGGGTGCGTCGGGCGTGCACTTCGAAGACCAACTCGCGTCGGTGAAGAAGTGCGGCCACATGGGCGGCAAGGTGCTGGTGCCGACGCGTGAAGCGGTGGCCAAGCTGGTGGCGGCGCGCCTCGCGGCCGATGTGATGGGCACGCCCACGCTCGTGATCGCGCGCACCGACGCCGAGGCGGCCGACCTCGTCACCAGCGACGTGGACGACAACGACAAGTCCTTCCTGACCGGCGAACGCACGGTCGAGGGTTTCTTTCGCACCAAGCCCGGGCTGGAGCAGGCCATCTCGCGCGGCCTGGCCTACGCCGAGTACGCCGACATGGTGTGGTGCGAGACCGGCAAGCCGGATCTGGCCTATGCGAAGCGCTTTGCCGAAGCGATCCACGCCAGGTATCCCGGCAAGCTGCTCGCCTACAACTGCTCGCCCAGCTTCAACTGGAAGAAGAACCTCGACGACGCAACCATCGCCAAGTTCCAGCGCGAGCTCGGCGCGATGGGCTACAAGTTCCAGTTCATCACCCTGGCCGGTTTCCACAGCTTGAACTACTCGATGTTCAACCTCGCCTATGGTTACGCGCGCAACAACATGAGCGCGTTCGTCGAATTGCAGGAATCCGAATTCGCCGCCGCGGAAAAGGGCTTCACCGCGGTCAAGCACCAGCGCGAGGTCGGCACCGGCTACTTCGACGCAGTGGCCACCACGATCGAGGCGCTGGCGTCGACGGCGGCGCTGAAGGGCTCGACGGAAGACGAGCAGTTCTTCGACCGCAAGCACGCGTAGGGCAACAGTCCGTGGCGGCGTCGGACGCCGCCGCACCGCGCCCCCGGACGGCCGGCCGATCTCGGGCCAGCCATCGGGCCGCAGCGACCCTGCCCACGCCCCGCGCTCCGGCG
>JBDSBD010000250.1:0-10855 GCA_039921765.1 Burkholderiaceae bacterium | reverse complement strand
CCCCGAGGCCGAGCCGCACATAAGTCTTGATCACGTCGGCGTCGATCGCCTCGAGCACGACATCGGGCGCGAGCCCGCGCGTTGCGAAGGCCTGGTCGACGCGCGTGCGGCCACTGAACGACGGGTGGTACGAGATCAGCGGCAGGGGCGCCAGATCTTCGAGCGAAATGCGCTCGAGCTGCATGAGCGGGTGGCCGGCGGGCATCACGACGGCATGCTGCCATTCATAGCAGGGCAGGCTCACGAGCCCGTCGAAGCGCCCCAGCGCCTCGGTGGCCAACCCCAGATCGGCCACCTCGTCGATCACCATGCGCGCGACCTGGTCGGGCGAGCCCTGATGCAGCACGATGTTGACCTTCGGGAAGCGTTTGCGCAGCTGCGCCACGGGTTCGGGCAGAAAGTAGCGCGCCTGGCTGTGCGTGGTCGCGATCGACAGCGTGCCGGCGTCCTGTTTGGAGTATTCGTCGCCGATGCGCTTGAGGTTGCCGACCTCGCGCATGATCACCTCGATGGCCTTGAGCACCTCGCGCCCGGGTTCGGTGACACGGCGCAGGCGCTTGCCGTGACGGGCGAAGATGTCGATGCCAAGCTCGGCCTCGAGTTCGAGGATCGCCTTGGAGATGCCGGGCTGCGAGGTAAACAAGGCCTTCGCGGTTTCGGTCAGGTTCAGATCACGCCGGACGGCCTCTTGAACAAACCGGAATTGATGCAGATTCATGTCGTCCTGGGTGGCAGGCGTGAGCCGGTGGGATTATTCATCACGTCGGGCCGGGCTCATGCACCAGCGCCAGCGCGGCTTGCGCCATGGCCTCGATCACGCTGTCGAGTTCGCCGGCTGCGCCGTGCAGGTTCCAGCCCACGGCCGGGTGCGCCGCGTCGAGTTCATGCACCCGCCTGGGCAGGTCGTTGCGAACATGGCCGCCCGCGCCGAGAAAGAGCGGCAGCACATCGACTTGCGTGCAGTTCGCCGCGGCCAGCCGCGCGCCGGCCTCGTGCAGGTCGGGTTGCATCAACTCGAGGAACGCGAGTTGCACGTTCAGATCGGGCGCCGCGGCGCGGACCCGGCGCGCCACGTCCTCGAACGGCTGGGCCCAGCGTGCATCGCGCGCGCCGTGGGCAACGAGCAGCAGACCGCGCTTCACCGGCGTGCGCTCATCGATACCTCACCAGCCAGCTGAACGCGGCCAGCGACAGCAGCAGATACAGCGCACTCGGCGCGGCCGCGACCATCCAGGGCGTCCAGTCGCGCAGCAGCCCGAGGTGGCTGGCGACGTTGTTCAGCAGCACGAAACTGATGCCGAGCATGATGCCGCCGAACACCTTCAGGCTCATGCCACCGGAGCGCGCATGCAGGTAGGCGAACGGCAGTGCCAGCGCCATCATCACAAGGCAGGCGAACGGGTAGAGCGCGCGCTTCCAGAACTGGATCTGATAGCGTTGCGCGGCCTGTTCGTTGTCGGCCAGATGGCCGATGTAGCGGAACAGGTCGATGGTCGACATCGTGCTGGCCGGCAGCACGGCGGCGGCCACCACCGCGGCCGACAGGCTGCTGTGCCATGCGTACGCCGCCAGCCGTTGTTCCGGGGCCTGCGCCGCCGCGCCTTCGCCGACCCAGCGCGTGATGTCCACCTCCTGAAGCGCCCAGATGCCCCCCGGCTCGACCTGGGCACGGGCTGCTGCCATGCGGCGCAGCAGCCGCCCGTCGGGATCAAACTCGAAGATGCGGATGTCGTGGAGCAACCCGTCCGAGCCCGACGAGCCGACGTTGACCGAATAGCTGCGTTCGCCATCCGGCGTGCTCGCGTGATCCTTCAGCCAGGCGCCCGAACGGCCGAGTCTGAGGTCGCCCTTGTAGAGCGCCTGCAGCTCCGTGGCCTGGCGCTCGCTGAGCGGCGCCAGGTAGTCTCCGACCACGTAGGTGAGGACACCGAACACGAGCCCGAGGTTGGCCAGCAGGAACAGCGCGCGACCGGGCCCCAGGCCACCGGTGCGCAAGATGGTGTACTCGGACGACTGGGCCATGCGCGACAGCGTGTAGATCGTGCCGATCAGCACTGCGATCGGCGCAACCTCGTAGAAATGCCCCGGCAACTGCAGCAGCGAGGTCAGCGCTGCCTGCAGCGCGGTGTAGCCGCGCGTGCCGACATCGGCCAGCTCGTCGACGAAGTCGATGAAGAACGAGAGCGACAGGAACGCGAGCGCGACAAAGGTGACCGCGGTCACGATGTCGACATAGAACAGTCTGCGCACCGTCTTCATGAACGGGGCCGCCGCGCGACCCGCGGCCAGCCGAAGCGGCTGTTGCCATGTTCACGCCACCAGAGCAGCGCCAGCGCGATCGCCAGGGCGCCGCCGTGCGCGGCGAGCAGCGCGGCCCCCATGCTGGTCTTGCCGGAGGCTACCCAGGACTGCGTCAGGTTGATCAGGTTGTAGTAGACGACGAAGCCGAGCAGCGCGAACAGCAGGTTCCAGTTGCTCGCGCGCCGCGGGTTGGTGGCCGACAGCCCGATGCCCAGCAGCACCATGTTCGCGGCGCCGAACAGCAGGCCCAGGCGCCAGACCAGTTCACCCTGGTTGCGCGGCGTCGGGTCGCGCAGCAACTCGATGCTGCGACGCGCTTTCGGCGGCAGGTTGTCCATGCTCGAGAGCAGCCTGTCGCCGACCTGCACGCGGTAGGTCTCGAATCGGGCAAGGGTCTTCTCGCCGGAGGCGAGGTTGCGTTCGTTGCGCTGGCCGCGTGCAAGCACGAGATAGCGGTCATCGCCTTCGAGCACGATGCGCCCGCTGCGCGCCGAAGTCACCGATTCGGTCTGGGGCAGGCTTGAGAGGATGAACACGTTGCGACCGGTGCGATCGTCGATCGGGTCACGTTCGATGAAGAAGGTACGCGTGCCGTCGCTGGAGGTCTGGAACTGCCCAGGTGCCACGCGCGACAGGTCGGAGCGGCGCTCGAACTGCTCCTTCAACTCGACGCTGTGGCGGTTCTGCCAGGGCCACACGAACAGCGCCAGCACGCCCACGACCAGCAGCACCGGGACACTCGTGCGCAGCACCGGACGCACGAAACGGCTCAGGCCGACACCGCTGGCGAACCAGATCGCCATCTCGCTGTCGCGATACATGCGCGACAGCGTCGCCACCACCGCGATGAACAACGACAGCGCGAGCATGGTCGGCAGGTGGCCGAGCGCGATGTAGCCAAGCAGCAGCGCCACGTCCTGCGGCGCGACCTCGCCGATCGCGGCCTGACCCAAGGTGCGGATCAGCATCATCGTCAGCACGATGGTGAGGATGACCACCAGCGTCGCACTGAAGTTGCGCGCCAGATCTCGGCGCAAGGTGGAATCGAATAACATGGCCGGATCGTCTACTGGACTGGGGATTATGGACTTTCGTCATCAGATATCTTCTCCCGATGTGCTTGCCGGCGTGACCTGCGATGCACTGTTGTTGATCGTTGCGGGCGACGTCGTCGACACCGCGTTGGGTGGGGCGCTGAAGCTCGCCCTGGCCGATGCACTGGCGCAGGGCGATCTCGTGCTGAAAGCCGGCAAGAGCCTGTATCTGCATCGCCCCAGCGGCGTGCGTGCGCCGCGCCTGGTGTTCGCTGCCGCTGCGACGACCACGCTCAAGGCGTTCAAGGCAGCGGTCGCGCAGGGCCTCGAGCAGATCAAGGCTCGAGGAGCGCGGCATGTCGCGGTCGGTTGGGCTGGCGTGGGCACGCTCAGCGACGGCCACGCCGAGGCGCTGGTCACCGCGGTGCATGACGCCGTCTACGTCTATCGCCACACCAAGCCGAGCGCACCCGCCACCGCGGCGATCAACAAGGTCACGCTGCTGTGCACCAAGGTCGACGCCAAGGCGGTGCAGCAGGGCCTGGCGCGCGGCCAGGCCATCGCCGGCGGCGTGGTGTTCGCGCGCGAAGCCGCCAACCGTCCCGGCAACCACTGCACGCCGAGCTGGCTGGCCGCCCAGGCAAAGAAACTCGGGAAGACCTATGGACTGAAGGTCGAGGTGCTGGGTCGCAAGGCGGTCGAGCAACTCGGCATGGGCTCGTTCCTGTCGGTCGCGCAAGGCTCGGACGAGCCGCTGCGCTTCATCGTCGCTCAGTACCAGGGCGCGCCCAAAGCGCAGGCGCCGGTGGTGCTGGTCGGCAAGGGCATCACCTTCGACACCGGTGGCATCTCGCTCAAGCCCGGCGCCGAGATGGACGAGATGAAGTTCGACATGGGCGGCGCGGCGAGCGTGCTCGGTGCCTTGCGCGCGGTGGCCGAACTCAAGCCGAAACTCAACCTGGTCGTGCTCGTGCCCTCGTGCGAGAACATGCCCGACGGCCGCGCCACCAAACCCGGCGACGTGGTCACGAGCCTGTCGGGCCAGACCATCGAGATCCTGAACACCGACGCCGAAGGCCGGCTGATCCTGTGCGACGCACTGACCTACGCCGAGCGCTTCAAGCCCGCGGTCGTGGTCGACGTGGCCACGCTGACGGGGGCCTGCGTGGTCGCGCTCGGCCACCATCATTCGGGCTTGTTCACCGCCGATGACGCGATCGCCGCGCAGATGATCGATGCCAGCAGCAAGGCGCTGGATCCGTGCTGGCGCATGCCGCTCGACGAGGAATACGACGACGCGCTGAAGAGCAACTTCGCCGACATGGGCAACATCGGCGGCGGCCGGGCCGGCGGCGCGATCACCGCGGCAATGTTCCTGCGCCGCTTCACGTCCAAGTACCCCTGGGCGCACCTCGACATCGCCGGCACCGCCTGGAGGTCGGGGGCCGCAAAGGGCAGCACGGGTCGGCCGGTGCCGTTGCTGACGCACTTCGTGCTCGCGCAAGCCGAATCATGATGCAACGGACCGAGCACCGGGCCGCTCCCAGGCCAGCCCGCGCCAGCCGCGAGACGCGACTGGCGCTCGTGCCGTCCAAGCCGACGCGGGTCGGCTCGGAGCCGCGGCACTCGCTCCCCTTGGGGGATCGGGCGATGTACCCATCGGACGAGGGGCTCCGGCGGGCCGAGCGCCGGGCCGCTCCCAAGCCGGCCCGCATCCTCTTGGGGGATCGGGCGATGTACCCATCGGACGAGGGGCTCCATTGACCGAGGTCATTTTTCATTTCAACGTTCCCGATCGCACGGCCTATGCGTGCCGATTGCTGCGCAAGGCCACGCGCAGCGGTGCCCGGGTCGTCGTGACCGCGCCCGTGGCTGCGCTGACCCTGCTGGACCGCGCACTGTGGCGCTTCGACCCGCTGGAGTTCATTCCGCACCTGATGGCAGGCCCGGGCGAGGCGGTGCCTGAGCGGTTGCGCGTCACGCCGGTCTGGTTGCTGGAGGATGCGAGCACGGCGGCGCACCATGACGTGCTGGTCAACCTCGGTGTCGATGCGCCGAGCGGCTTTGAAGCGTTCGCGCGTCTGATCGAGATCGTTTCCACCGCTGATGACGATCGCAGCGCGGCGCGCCTGCGATTGAAGCACTATGCTGCCCGCGGTTATCCGATCCGGCAGCACGAGGCGAGCTCGTGACGGTGGTGCCGCACCCTCCCCGTCAGAAGGTCGCTGGCGATCGTGCCGCCGGCGCCAGCGCAGGTACGCCCGGCTCGGTTGCGGCAAGTCTCACGCCTCGTGAATACCCGAAGGGTCGGGGTGGATTCGCGGGTGTCGGTGGAGTCCGGGGCGAGCGCAACCCGTGGAGGTCGTCATGAATGGACCCACGGGCCCGAACCCGCCGCAGCGCGTTCCCACCTTGACCGAAGTGGTCGAATGGCGTGGCGCGACCGCCACGCCGCCCTCTGCCGTGGCCATGCCCGCTGCGCCGGGCAGCTCGGCGCCCGAAGCGGCACCCACATCAGAACGGGTCAGCGCGTCCGCATCGATCACCCATGAAGCCCTGGTTCAAAGCGTGCTCAGCGACCTGCAGCGTCAGCTCGATCTGATGCTGGAGTACCGCCTGCGCGAGGCACTGGCGCCCTTGCTGGCGCGGGCGACCGACCAGTTGGCGCGCGACGCCCGCAACGAGCTGGCCTCGACCTTGCGCGACATGGTGGAGCGTGCGGTGGCTCAGGAGCTGGCTCGTCATCGCGACCGCTAGTCGGAGCGTTGTAGGTGCGCGCGAGCGACGCACCCGAGCAAATCCCATGGAAGCTCAGTTTCTTTTCGGGTATTGTCTCGCGCGTTGAGGAATCAACTTTCTCTCCAAGTTTCTCTATTTTTCAGACATTCCTACCCGGAGGTTTTGCATGCAAATCAAACTGAACACGATCGTCGCCGCCACCATGGTGATGTTCGGGGGCGCCGCAACCATGACGGTGCTCAGCGGCACCGCATACGCCCAAGAGGTCGTCAAGATCGGGCACGTCGGCCCGACCAGCGGTGCCATTGCCCACCTCGGCAAGGACAACCAGAACGGCGGTCAAATGGCCATCGACGAGCTCAACGCCAAAGGCACGATGATCGGCGGCAAGAAGGTCAAGTTCGAGCTGGTTCCCGAAGACGACGCAGCCGATCCGAAGCAGGGCACGGCCGTGGCCCAGAAGCTTGTGGACGAGAAGGTCAATGGCGTGGTCGGCCACCTGAACTCGGGCACCACGATCCCGGCCTAGAAGATCTACAGCGACGCCGGCATTCCGCAGATCTCGCCATCGTCCACGAACCCGAAGTACACCCGCCAGGGCTTCAAGACCGCATTCCGGGTCGTGGCTGACGACGTTCACCTGGGCGGCACGCTGGGCCGCTACGGGGTGAAAGAGCTGAAGGGCAAGACCTTCGCCGTGATCGACGATCGCACCGCGTACGGCCAAGGCCTGGCCGAGGAGTTCATGAAGTCCGTCAAGGCGGCTGGCGGCAACGTTGTCGAACAGCAATACACCACCGACAAGTCGACCGACTTCACGGCGATCCTGACCGCGATCAAGTCGAAGAAGCCTGACGTCGTGTTCTTCGGCGGCATGGACGCCGTGGGCGGCCCGATGCTGCGCCAGATGGCCCAGCTCGGCATCAAGTCCAGCTTCATGGGTGGCGACGGCATCTGCACCGCCGAATTGCCCAAGCTTGCGGCGGGCTCGATCGGCGATCGCAAGGTGATCTGCGCCGAGGCCGGTGGGGTCGATGGCTCCCTGCAAGCCGGCATGGACAAGTTCCGCGCCGACTACAAGGCGAAGTTCGGCATCGAGGTGCAACTCTACGCACCGTACGTCTATGACGCTGTCAACGTGATGGTTGCCGCGATGCAGAAGGCCGGTTCGTCCGACCCCAAGAAGTACCTGCCCGAGTTGGCCAAGATCAACTACAAGGGCGTGACCGGAAACATCGCGTTCGACTCGAAGGGTGACATCAAGAACGGTGCGCTGACCTTGTTCACGTTTAAGGGTAACGACAAGACCAAGATCGCTGTGGTTCACTGAGCGAAGCCGGGCCTTGCCCGAACTCGCTGGGCGCCTTCGGGCGCCCTTTTTCATGACCTCGATACCGGCGGCGGAAGCGCGCGGCCTCGATCCGCGACCGCACCCTTTGCTTGAGGGGGTATCCCCGCGAGTGCGGGGCCGTCGCGGGTTGTTTCGAGCGCGGCATTGGCCACAGAATCCAGCCATCGAGGGCTTCCGAGGGTGCGCGCTGCGACCCGGGCGAGCTCATTCGGGGTACCGATGGCTCGCACTCATTCATCAATGAATCCATCCACGGCTGCATCACGTTGCGCCGATGCCTCGGTGTCGCGGTGACGCGCACCTCGTCCTCTGCCGCACCGGGTGCGCCGACGCTGCAGGATTTCGTGCCGCTGCTGCCGGCCGAGTCGGCCTTGCTGCGGGCGGCAGCCAGCGGGGACATCGCCAAAGTCTCACTTCGTCGGCCGCGCGCGGCCACGCTCGACGTGCGGCTGCGCGCCGGGTTCGTGAGCTTTCTGGCCCGCGGCGGCAGCGCGGATGCACGCATCAAAGGGCGCCGACTGCAAATCGTGGGGGCCTGCATCGTCGGCACCATCGACCTTGTCGGTGCCAGCGTGCCGATGAGCCTGTGGCTCTACCGTTGCCTGCTCGGCGCTGCGCCGCGCCTGGATGGCGCCCACGTCATGGGCAGCCTGAGTTTCGCGGATTGTGCGATGCCGGGATTGCAGGCCGAAGGCTGCCGGATCGACGGTGACCTCGCGCTCAACGCCGGTTGCAGCATCGATGGCGAGATTGTTCTCACGCGCGCGCGCATCGCCCGCGATCTGGACTGTGATCGCATGCGCCGGGGCGACAGTGCGCCGTCCGAACACAGGTTCATCGCCGACGGCGCAAGGATCGGCGCCGACGTGATCCTCAGCGGAGGCTTCGAGAGCGTGGGCGAGATCCGGTTCATGGCAGCGCAGATTGGCGGCGACCTGCGCGCAAGCGCCGCGCGCATGACCGCAGCCATCGATGACACCGGCGGACGTGGCGTCGCACTCAATCTTGACCGGGCGCAGGTGGGCGGGCGTGTCATCCTCAATGCCGGCTTTGCCGCCGCCGGGCAGGTTCGCTTGCATCGCGCGTGCATCGGCGGCGACCTCGACTGCACCGGGGCGGCGTTCGATGTCGCTGGCGACGCAAGCTGGGGCGAGAACCGCGCCGCATTGCTGCTCGACCGGGCACGGATCGGTGGCGCGCTGATCCTGCGCCAACTTCGCGAGCCGCTGCAGGGGGCTTCCCTCATCGACGCCCGGGTCGGCACATTGATCGACGATGCCTCGAGCTGGGGCGAGAACCACGTTCTCGATGGTTTTGCCTACAGTCGCCTTGCTGCCGACGCGCCCACCGACGCATCGATGCGCCTGGGCTGGCTCGAACGGCAGCATGCCTTGCTTCTAGGTCACGAGACGCGTCCCGAACCGTGGCGCCGCCTGATCAAGGTGCTGCGCCGCATGGGGCACGGCCGGAGCGCACGCGACGTTTCGATCGGGCGCGAACGCCATCTGCGTCGCGCCGGCTTGATCGGCCTGGGCGTGCCACCCGCATGGCGCGGGCCGGTCCGGCTGGCACACCGGATGTTTGGTCTGTTTGCGGGCTACGGCCACCGCCCGCTGCGTCTGCTTGCGTCGGCCGCCCTGCTGTGGTTGCTGTGCGGCGCGGTGTACTGGGGTGCCGAAACGCAAGGCGCATGGGCACCGAATGCCGCGCTGGTGCTTGCCGAACCTCGCCTGGCGAGCTGTCGGCCTGAGTGCGCCGCCTTGCCGGGCACGATGCCGAGGTTCCAGCCCTTCCTCTACTCGCTCGACGTCCTGGTGCCGCTGCTCGACCTCGAGCAGGAGCGCCACTGGGCACCGCTGCGCCATTCGCTGGCACGCGAGGTCGAAGCCGTGATCGGGGTGCCGCCTCTGCAGGTGGTGACCTGGTTCGAAGCCCTGTGCGGTTGGCTTGCAAGCCTGACCCTGCTCGCCACCGCAACCGGGTTGGCGCAGCGCGACCGCTGACGCTGAACGGCGCCACGGCCGCACCCAGCCCGCACGCCGGCGGATTTCAGATCGAATGCCACGGTAGCGCGGCCGGCGCGCGACAGCGTCGCGCCGCCAGCGCGCCCGGCGTCCCCGTCAAGGTGGCGATGCGCGCTTCAGGTGCCGGTACACCAGACCCCGCGAAACACCGAGCTGGCGCGCTGCCCGCGACACGTTGCCGTCGCAGGCCTGCACGGCCCGCTCGATGAGGTGCCGATCGTTGTCGCGGAGGTTTCCCGTGGGCATTTCGAGGACCGCTTTCGAAGAGGATGCACTCGGCAAGGCGGGCACGAGCGCTGTCGCCCGGTCCGCGGGTCGGGGTGCGGCGGTCCCGCGCCCCGCGACGTCGACAGGCGCACCGCGCAGCATGACGCCGCCGCCGGCCTTCGCGGCGGATCTGGCAGGCTTGCGGGGCGGGAGGCCGTCGCGCGACTGCATGTGCGCGAGCAGCCAGACGTTGAGGCCGCTCGGCAGCCGGTGGGGCGCCGCGCCCGCCCGGCGCGTTGCGCTGCCCAGGCCGTGCAGATCGAGCCCGAGGACGGTTTCGACGTCGTGCCCCGGCGCGCAGGGGTTGACGCCGAGCAGGCGCGCCGCCGCGCCGTTCAACCACGCGATGCGGCCATCGCCGGTGACACCGATCAGGCCTTCGAGCGGCGTGTCGAACAATGCCTGGGAAGTCTGCAGCCGCACCACGATGTGCTCGGCCGATTGCGCACGCAGCAGCCGATTCTCGATGGCGGTCGCGTGCAGGCCGACAACCGCGGCGGCGTCGAAGCCGAACGCTCTGGCTTCGCACGACACGTCGAGCACGCCGGCGATGTGGCCGTGAATGTCGCGGATCGGCGCGGCCGCGCAGTGCAGCACCTGGGCGCAGCCGAAGTAGTGCTCGCCACCCAGCACCACGCTCGGCTGGCCGGTGTGCGCCGTGATCCCCGGCGCGTTGGTGCCGATGGCGTGTTCGGTCAGGCACACGCCGACCCTCCCGGCCAGGCTCATCAAGGCGTCGTCCGGGCAGTGGCCGGTGCGCGCCGCGTGCACGACCACACCTTGCGGATCGGTCAGCAACACGGTGCAGGCGGTGCCCGCCAGGGTGCGTTCGAGCTCGCCCAGCTCGAGCGCCGCGGTCTGCAGCAGCAGCCGGCTGCGCGTCAGGGCCGACTGCACGCGGCTTGGTGTCACGACGTCGAACTCCAACACCTCGCTCGGATCGCGGCGCGCCTGCACGCAGCGCGACCACGACTGGATCACACTCTCGCCGACCAGGCCCGAGGGCCGCACGCCTTCCTCGAAGAAGCGCTGACGCGCCAGCGCCAGACGCTGCTGTGGCGTCGAGAAGAACGGCTGCGCGGGTAGGGCGGGGCGGGCGACTTGCAGCTCCATGGCAGGCTCCTTGGGGGCAACGGTCA
>JBDSBD010000249.1:0-5545 GCA_039921765.1 Burkholderiaceae bacterium | reverse complement strand
CGGTCAAATCGTGTTGAGGCTCTCTTCTTTGGTGACTTTCTTCTGAGCCAGCAGAAGAAAGTTACTCGCCGGCCGGGCGAAATCCGGCGGGCTGCTGCAAGCAAGAGCACGGCAGGCAAGGCCCCGCCGGCGGGCTGCTGCAAGCATGAGCAGCGCCGGCGGCTGCTGCAGGCAAGAGCGCCGCCGCCGGGCTGTTGCAGGCAAGAGCAGCCCTTGCCGGAAGCCACCCCCACCCCCAAGTGCCTAGAATCCCCTTCCGCAGTCTTCATTCGTCCCGCATCGGGACCGCGCGCGCCATGGTTCCTCATCTCATCACCGCTCTGACCGGCCCGATCAACGAGCTCGAGCAGCGCATCCTCGAGTCGCTGCCTGCGATCGAGCGCTGGTTCAGGTTGGAATGGATGGAGCACACGCCGCCGTTCTACACCTCGGTGGACGTGCGCAACGCCGGATTCAAGCTCGCGCCTGTCGACACCAACCTGTTCCCGGGAGGCTTCAACAACCTGACGACCGAGATGCTGCCGCTGGCGGTGCAGGCTGCGATGGCGGCGATCGAGAAGATCTGTCCCGAGGCCAAGAACCTGCTGCTGATTCCGGAGAAGCACACGCGCAACACGTTCTATCTCGCCAACGTGCTGCGGCTGACCGAGATCTTCCACATGGCCGGGCTGAACGTGCGCCTGGGCACGCTCGACGAGACGATCACCCAGCCGACCGAGATCTCGTTGCCCGATGGCACCGCGCTCACGATCGAGCCGCTGGTGCGCACGCGCGGCCGGCTCGGACTGAAGGGCTTCGACCCGTGCACGATCTTGCTCAACAACGATCTGTCGGCCGGCATCCCGAAGGTGCTCGAGAACCTGCACGAGCAGTACCTGCTGCCGCCCTTGCATGCCGGCTGGGCGGTGCGACGCAAGTCCAACCACTTCCAGGCCTATGAAGAGGTGGCGAAGAAGTTCGCCAAGCTGCTGGGCATGGATCCGTGGCTGATCAACCCGATGTTCGCGCGTTGCGGTGAGGTCGATTTCTCCAACGGCACGGGCCAGGAGTGCCTGATGAGCAACGCCGAGTCGCTGCTCGGCAAGATCCGCCGCAAGTACAAGGAATACGGCATCCAGGAAAAGCCGTTCATCATCGTGAAGGCCGATGCCGGCACCTACGGCATGGGCATCATGACGGTTCGCGACCCCAAGGACCTGGTCGAGCTGAACCGCAAGACGCGCAACAAGATGAGCGTCATCAAGGACGGCCAGGACCTCAGCGAGGTCATCCTGCAGGAAGGTGTGCCGACGTTCGAGCGCGTCAACGACGCGGTGGCCGAGCCGGTGGTCTACATGATTGACCGCTATGTGGTCGGGGGTTTTTACCGCGTCAACGCCGAGCGCGGTATCGACGAGAACCTCAATTCACCGGGCGCAAGCTTTGTGCCGCTCGCGTTCGCCGAGGCTAGCCAGTTGCCTCGTCCCGGCGTGAAGCCCGGCGTGAGTGCGCCCAACCGCTTCTACATGTACGGCGTGATCGCGCGCTTGGCGATGGTGGCGGCGAGTTACGAGCTCGAGGCCACCGACCCCGACGCCGAGGTCTACGAGTAGGCTGATTCGGGGCGCACTGCACCCGCTGCACCGTGCCCAATCGCAGTGAGAGGTCGCGGGTGCAAGGCACAATGCGCCTCCGTTCGATCTTTCCGCCTCGATGAAAGTCTGGCGCGCCGGCGTGGGCAGTTCTTCCCGTTCAACGAAATCCAGCCTGCCAGGCTTGATGCTGGCGGCCGTCGGCGTTGTCTACGGGGACATCGGCACCAGCCCGCTGTATGCGCTGAAGGAGGTGTTCGCAAGCGGCCACGTGCCGCTCACGCCCGAGAACATCTACGGTGTGCTGTCGCTCGTGTTCTGGACCCTCACCGTGGTCGTCGCGCTCAAGTACGTGGGTCTGATTCTGCGCGCCGACAACAATGGCGAGGGCGGGCTGATCGCGATGTTGGCGCTTGCCTCGACGGCGGTGAAAGATCGCCCTGTGCTGCGCGGACGCCTGCTTGTGCTGGGCATCTTCGGCACGGCGGTGTTTTTCGGCGACGGCGTCATCACGCCGGCGATCTCGGTGCTGTCGGCGGTCGAAGGTCTGGAGGTCGCCACCCCCGCGCTGACCCGCTACGTCGTGCCGATCACGCTGATCGTGCTGACGGCGCTCTTCATGGTGCAGCGCCGCGGCACCTCGAGCGTGGGCCGCCTGTTCGGGCCCTTCATGGTCGCGTGGTTCGTGGTGCTGGCGGTGCTGGGCCTGATCCACATCGTCATCAACCCGGCCATCCTGTGGGCGCTGAGCCCGCACTACGCGCTGATGTTCCTGCTCGGCGAGCCGGCGATTGCCTTCATCGCGCTTGGCTCGATCGTGCTGTGTGTGACCGGCGCCGAGGCGCTGTACGCCGACATGGGCCACTTCGGCAAGAAGCCGATCCGCCTGGTCTGGTTCGGTCTGGCGATGCCCGCGCTGGTGCTCAACTACTTCGGCCAGGGCGCGATGCTGCTCGCGCACCCGGACACGGTGAAGAACCCGTTCTTCGAGATGGCGCCCGGCTGGGCGCTTTACCCGCTGATCGGCCTGGCGACCTGCGCCACCGTGATCGCCTCCCAGGCCTTGATCACGGCGGCCTTTTCGATCACCAAGCAGGCGATCCAGCTTGGTTACCTGCCGCGCATGCGCATCCTGCACACCTCCGTGCGCGAGACCGGGCAGATCTACGTGCCGTTCGTGAACTGGGGGCTGTACTCCTGCATCGTGCTCGCGGTGGTGTTGTTCGAGAGCAGCAGCCGGCTCGCCTCGGCCTACGGCATCGCGGTCACGATCGACATGCTGATCACGACCTTGATGACCTTCTTCGTGATCCGCTACCGCTGGAAGTACTCATGGTGGCTGTGCGTCGCGGCCACCGGCTTCTTCTTCCTCGTCGATCTCACCTACTTCAGCGCCAACGTCGTCAAGCTGTTCGAGGGCGGCTGGTTCCCGGTGGCGATCGGCGGCGCAATGTTCCTGCTGATGATGACCTGGAAGCAGGGCCGCCGCGAGATGGCCGACCGGCTGCGCGAGGATGCGATCGACCTGAAGAGCTTTCTCGAGGCGGTGTTCGTGAGCCCACCGACCCGGGTCGAGGGAACCGCGGTCTTTCTCGTCAACGAACAGGGCATCACGCCCAACGCGCTGCTCCACAACCTGAAGCACAACAAGGTGCTGCATGCGACCAACCTGTTCGTAACGGTCGAACACCATGAGGTGCCTTGGATCCCGTTCGACAAACGCTGCGAGATGGTGCCGCTCGGGCGCGATTGCTGGCAGGTGACCTTGCACTTCGGCTTCAAGAACGAGCCCGACGTGCCCGAAGCGCTGGCGTTGCTGCGCGGCCATGGCGGCGCCATCGACGACATGGACACTTCGTACTTCCTGTCGCGCGACATCGTGGTTCCGACGATCGGCGGCGGCATGGCCGACTGGCGCGAAAAGTTGTTCGTGAGCATGCACCGCAACGCCTCGGCCGCAGCCGACTTCCTGAACCTGCCGGCCAACCGGGTGGTGGAGCTGGGGTCCAAGCTCGAGATCTGAGTGAGCATGAAGGCATCCGAAGCCCCGCAGGCGGCGCCTCCCGCAAGGTCATGGCGGCTGCGCCCGCAAGACGTGTCGGTGTCGGCGGCCACGGCCGGCTTCGTCGCGGTGCTGGTGGGCTTCACGAGTTCGGTGGCGATCGTGTTCCAGGCCGCCACGGCGCTGGGTGCCACGCCGGCACAGATCAGATCGTGGATGTGGGCGCTCGGCCTGGGCATGGGGCTGTGCACCTTGCTGCCTTCACTGTGGCTGCGCCAGCCGGTGATGGTGGCGTGGAGCACGCCAGGCGCGGCGGTGCTCGCCACCGCGGGCGCGGCGGGCGGGTTCAACATGGAACAGGCCATCGGCGCGTTCCTCGTCTGCGCGCTGCTGGTCGTGCTGGTGGGTGCCACCGGGTGGTTCGAGCGCGTTCTCGATCGCATCCCGATGCCGATCGCGAGTGCCTTGCTGGCCGGCGTGCTGGCGCGCTTCGGCATGGACGCGTTCGTGGCCCTTCAGTCCGAGTTCGCGCTGGTGTTCCTGATGCTGGTGGCCTATCTGGCCGGGCGGCGCTGGTGGCCGCGCTACGCGGTGCCCGGCGTGCTCGCGGCCGGCGTGGTCTACGCGGCGCTCGCCGGCGAGCTGCATCTGGCCGGTGTGCAGTGGGGCCTGACGACACCGGTGTTCACTCGGCCCGAGTTCAGCTGGCGCGCCACCGTGAGCCTGGCGCTGCCGCTGTTCGTCGTGACGATGGCGTCACAGAACCTGCCCGGCGTCGCGGCGATCCGTTCGGCCGGCTATGCGATGCCGATCTCGAAGATCATCACGCTGACCGGGCTGGCCACGCTGGTGCTGGCACCGTTCGGTGCGTTCGCGCTCAACCTGTCGGCGATCACCGCCTCGATCTGCATGGGCCGCGAGGCGCACCCCGACCCGGACAAGCGCTACATGGCTGCGGCGACCTGCGGGCTCCTCTACTGCATCGTCGGGCTGTTCGGAGCGGCGGTCGCCGGCCTGCTCACGGCGTTTCCGACCGCGCTCGTGGTGGCGGTCGCGGGCCTGGCACTGCTTGGCAGCATCGGTGGTGGCCTGGCCGTGGCACTGCAGCACGACGCGCACCGCGAGGCCGCGCTGATCACGTTCCTGGTCACGCTCAGCGGCCTCACCCTGGCCGGCATCGGCTCGGCGTTCTGGGGCGTGGTGGCCGGCGGCCTGGCGCTTTTTGTGCAACAGTGGCGGCTTCGCTCCCCCCTCCGATGACCGGCCTGCCGGCCACTCCGTCATGAAATTGCTGTTTGTTGCAGACCCGCTCGAAAGCTTCAAGACCTACAAGGATTCCACCTTCGCGATGATGCGCGAGACCGCCGCGCGCGGCCACGAACTGCTCGCCTGCGAGCCGCAGCAATTGCACTGGCAGCGCGGCGGGCGGGTCAGCGCGCGGGTGCGCGCGTTCACGCTGACCGGGCGCGAGGGCAAGGACGTGCACGACTGGTTCACCGAGGCGCCGGGCACTGCCGTTGACGGCACGGTGGCGCTCGCCGATCTCGGCGCGGTGATCATGCGCAAGGATCCGCCGTTCGACAGCGAGTTCTTCTACGCCACCCATCTGCTCGAGCAGGCCGAGCGCGAAGGCGCGCGCGTGTTCAACAAGCCGCGCGCGCTGCGGGACCACCCCGAGAAGCTCGCGATCCTGGAGTTCCCCGGGTTCATCGGGCCCACGCTCGTGACGCGCGACGCGGCCGAGATCCGGCGCTTCCACGCCGAGCACCACGACATCATCCTCAAGCCGCTCGACGGCATGGGCGGCATGGGCATCTTCCGCGTCGGCCCCGACGCGCTGAACCTGGGCGTGATCATCGAGACCCTGAACC
This sequence comes from Burkholderiaceae bacterium, assembly GCA_039921765.1. Classification (GTDB taxonomy): domain Bacteria; phylum Pseudomonadota; class Gammaproteobacteria; order Burkholderiales; family Burkholderiaceae_C; genus JBDSBD01. The sequence continues at coordinate 101 of JBDSBD010000249.1, read as the reverse complement.
AGGGCGGCGCGCAGACCGTGATGGTGCAGCGCTACCTGCCGGAGATCGTGCACGGCGACAAGCGCATCCTGGTGATCGGCGGCGTGCCGGTGCCGTATTCG
>JBDSBD010000248.1:0-6309 GCA_039921765.1 Burkholderiaceae bacterium | reverse complement strand
GTCAACTTGTCTTTCGCCGTGCGGCCCGGGCTGCGCCGCTCCTGCGCGTCGACATACGCGATGTCGAAGAACTGCACCTGGCCCTTGTCCACCGCGCGCTTGTCGAACACCTCGGGCGGGATCGTCTTCGGCGCGAGGTCGATGCCCTTGCCGCGCGCCTCCTCCAACGCCGCCGGGAACAGCCCCATCTCGAACTCGAAGGCGAGCACGTCGGCACGCGACGCACCGCGCTTGCGGCATTCGGTGATCACCTCTTCGACGAACAATCGCCCGACCGGCAGGTTGATCGGCCCGACGACGACCAGCCGCCCGCCGAGCTTGCCGTGGAAGAACGCGTCGCCTTCCAGCGCCTGCGCCTTGTAGGCGCGCAGGATGAGCTCGCGGAATTCGCGCTCCTTCGCAGCGAGCGCCTCGGCCTTCTTCGACGCCGAGAGCCGCCCGCCGACGCTCCCGATATTCAGATAGGCCTGGCGCTCGTAGCGGCCGAGGTTCAGCACCTCGAAGGCGCGGAAGTCCTTCTCCTCGGCCTTGCGCTGGCGCTGCACGCCGATCAGGCGCTTCCGCGTCGTGTGGACGGCGAACTTGCCGAGGTCGGTCGCGATCCACTTGCGGCCGAGCTTTTCGGCGACAGCAGCGGTCGTGCCCGAGCCGCAGAAGAAATCGGCGACGAGGTCGCCTTCGTTGCTGCTCGCTTTGATGATGCGTTCGAGGAGAGCTTCAGGTTTTTGCGTTGGGTAGCCGTGTCGCTCAGCTCCCATGTTGTGGATCGGATTGATGTCGGTCCAAACGTCTTGCAGCGGAACGCCCGGCTGCTCGTCGAGATATCGCTTCAGTCTTGGCATCGTCCCTTCGGCCGCGGGCCAATGAATTTTGCCGGCGGCATCAAGCACGTCCAGTTCGGAAGGTGACGTGAACCAATGCCGTCCCTTCGCAGACACGTTGATCCCCCTCCAACTCTCCCCAGTGTCGCCGTTCCTAATTCCAGCTCCGGTCAGATCCGACCTGGTCCAGCGCCGTCCATCTGAGTCAACATGTGTATAGAACTGCCTTATGTATTCGTCGTCGTATTCTTGAAAGACTTGGTTCCACGTTGGAGAATCTGACTTGCTGAAGAACAGCAGTGCGTCGTGAACAGGTCCGTACCTATTCGCGCTACTGTGTGCACTGGTCCGCTTCCAGATCAATTGATTCAAGAACCGCTCAGGCCCAAAGACTTCGCTCATGGCAAGCCTGACGTGGTGAAGCATTCGATAGTCGAGATGAACATAAATCGACCCATCCTCCGCCAGCAAATCCCGCATCAGGATCAGCCGCTCGTAAATCATCGCGATGAATGAATCCGCGCCGCGCCCCCAGGTGTCGCGGTAGGCGATCTGCTCGAGCAGGTTCGGCTCCTTGTGAAAGGTCTCGCCGCCGATCTCGATGTCCATCGAGAAGTCGGCGCCGACGTCGAACGGCGGGTCGATGTAGATCAGCTTCAGCCCGCCGGCTTCCTCGATCTGCTCGCGCAGCGCACACCGCTCTTGAGTGACGCCAGGATCAGCTTGTTGTCGCCCCAGATCAGCTTGTTGGTCCAGCCGCGCAACTGCCGCCCGCGCGGGTCGAACAGATCCTCCTGATTCTTCGTCTCGGTGCGCGGCTCGTCGATGTGCTCGAGCGTCTGGAACGGCAGCACCGTCGTGCACACGTCGCGCGTCTTGCCGTTCCACACCAGCTCGACCTCGCGCTTGTCCTCGAACAGCATGAAGCGGTACTTCTCGGGCAGCGGCCTGCCTTGTTGAATCAACGCGATCAGGTCGCGCTTCTCGGCGTCGCTGAGGTCGTAGGCTTCTTTGATGGGGCGGCTCATGTCGTGGGGGTGGCTCGCGCTATTCAGCCGGGAACCAGTTCTCGACGAGCAGGCCCTCGATGCGATCGAAGTGGCGCACATTGCGCGTGACGACGATCTTGCCATGCACGAGGGCCGTGGCTGCAATGAACAGGTCAGCCCAGTCCAGGATACGGCCGCTGCGCCGCAACCCGGCTGTCAGGTCTGCCGTGCAAACGCATACTGCGGCGTCGATGGGCAACCACGTACAGCGCGGCACGATCTCGTCCAGGATGCGCTGTCACATGGGGTTGTCCGGGGGCAGCAAGGCGGCGCCGTAGCGCAGTTCGTAGCGCGTCATCTCCGAGGCGAAGCGCAATGCCGGGTCGCACGTCATCAGCTTTTGCACGACCGCGGCGTTCGGGCGCCGGTTGGTGATCTCGCTGAGGACGTTGGTGTCGAACAGGTACACGCTCAGCCCTTGTCCGGGGTCGGTGGCGGGGTGCCTGATGCGTCGTTCTCTTCGCTGAAGTCGATGCCCTCGAACGGGTTGCGCGGCTGCCAGGCGAGCCGCTCGGCGCGGAGGGCTTCGAGTATCTCGGCGAACTTGTCGTCTTCGGGTATCTCGGGGTTGACATAGCTGCCGTCGGGCTGCTTCTGCAACCCGGCCTCGAAGGCCTTCCACTCACTGTCGCGCGACCGGCGTGCACCTTTGGCCAGCGCCAGTGCCGCGAGCTTTTCGGCAAGCGCCTCGGCCACCAGGTCACGCAGCGGCCGGCCTTGATCGGCGGCGGCCGCCTTGGCCTTGCGCAGCAGCGGGTCGGGCAGATCGAAAGTCGTTTTCATGGGTGGCAGTATTTACGGTTTCGCGCCTTGCGTCAAGGAATTCCCTGGTATTCGCGAAAGCTCGTCACCAGCGCCGCGAAGGTTTGTGGTTTGTGCTGCTCGAAGCCGTCCTGATCGACATAGACGAAGCCGTAGCGCGGCCCGCCGTCGGCTGCGCTGGCGGCGCTGGCGTCAACGCACCATTGGTCGAGGCGCGCCATCTTCTGCGGCAGGTCGAGTTCCTCGCGACCCTTGGTCTCGACGATCCAGACGCCGCCCGCGGTGTCGCGGATGATGAAATCTGGCGTGTAGGTGGAAAGCTCACCGTCGGCGCGCACATAGTCGATCTTGAAGCCGACGGCGAGGTAGTTCTTGGCGTGTGCCTGCACGTCGGGCGCGGCTTCGAGGAAGGCGGCGAACGCAAGTTCCAACCCGCCCGCACCGGCCTCGCCGACGATGCGGTTGAAGACCGACTTCTTTGTCACGACGAAGCCGCGCGGCTGGGTGCGGAACGGCCGCGTGTCGCGCAGGCGGATGCGGTCTTCGATGTGCGTCGCGCCGCTGTCGCGCACGGTGAGCGCATTGATGCCGGCCTTGAACAGATCCAACAGCCGCTTGCCCACTTCGGGCTCGGACAGATTGCGCAGCACGACCGGGTCTTCCAGATCGACCGGCGAGCCGACGAACAGGTGCTCGCGCAGGAAGGTCTTGACCTTCGGGTAGAGCAGATCGTAGCCGCCGACGAGGCGCAGTTCCTTCAACAACTGGCGGGCGAAGAAGGCGACGACGGATCGGTAGTCGGCCGGGCCGCTGCCGTCGAGCGCGATCGTGTGGTGCTGCTCGCCTTCGAGCATGGTCTTGAAGACGATCTCGCGCGTCTGCTCGGGCGTGAAGGCTTTCAGCGCCAGCGGCAGGTGAGAGAACGTTGCCGGGTCGAGCGCGGCCAGGTCCTTGAACTCGCGGTGGAAGCGCCGCGCGAGTTTCGGCAACTCGATGTCGAGCGCATTGATGTCCTTGGCCGGGTTGTCGGTCTCGACCTCGACGATGAGCGAATCTTCGCGCTGCGCGCCACCACCCATCGCGACGCGCTCGAAGGTCACGCCTTCGCTCTGGATTGATTCGACGAACTCCATGAACGCCGGCGTGCCCATCACCGAGACGGTCTCGGGCTGGTCGGTGCCGAAATACATGCGGCGCAACCCGCGGCCGAGCGTTTGCTCGGGCAGGATGTTGCTCTTGGCCGCGTAGGCGCGCAGGCCGACGATGGTCGTGACGTTGCGAACGTCCCAGCCTTCCTTGAGCATCAGCACCGAAACGATCGCCTTGACCGGCGACTTCCAGCTGTCGATCTCGTTGGATTGCTTGCGCAGTCGCTCCAGTTCTTCCTTGCTCTTGCCCGAAGCCCCTTCCGAAATCTCGCCGTTGTTCCTGGTGTGGATGACGAGCACGGCGCCTGCAAGTTCGGGTGCGATGCGCTCCAGGTGCGTGCCGACCTCGTCGCAGTTGCGCGTGTCGTCGACCATCACGAACAGCACGGCCTTCTTGCCGAGCGCCTCGTGCTCGGCGTAGCTCTTGCGCCATTCTTCGACGCCGAGTTGCAGGTAGTCGGCGTACTTCTCGGTGAAGATGGCGCTCTTCGCCTCGTGCAGCCGCGAGCGGCTCGCCGCGTCGGGCAACACCGGGTGCTTGACGACGTTCTGGTGGATCGCCTCGACGAGCGGGTAATCACTGACAGTCTGCACGAAGATCGCGCCGTTGTCGTGGCGCGGGGTAGCCGTCACGTCGAGCTGCAGGGCGAGTGCCGAATCCTTTTGCAGCATGCGGTGGTGGATGTCCTGGATGCTCTTGAACCAGGCCATCCGGTTGTCGTGGATGTGGTGCGCCTCGTCGTTGAAGACCGCGAGCTCCTCGATCTCGCGCACGATCTCGCCCAGATCGGTGTTGCTGTCGGTTGTCTTGCCGACGGGCTTGGGTCCGAAGGGGGCGAGGAAGTAGTCGCGCAGGTCGTCGTCTTCGAGCGAGGGCTCGGGCACGTCGCCGAGAAAGACGCGGTGGATGTTGGTGAGGAACAGGTTGCCGGTCGGCCGCACGATGCGCACGTCGTCCTGGATGTGCAGTGTGAGCTGGAAGTCGTCGCGCCAGTCTCGGCCGGCGACGCCGCTTCCATATCCATTCGGGGGCAACACCGGGTCCTTGAAGAAGATGCGCAGGCCGTCGAAGTCGGCGCGCAGGCGGTCGAGCACGATGATGTTCGGCGCGATCAGCAGGAAATTGCGTGCGAGCGGCGAGTCGGCCTCATACGTCTTGTGAAAGAAGCTCCACGCGATCAGCAGCGAAAGCACCTTGGTCTTGCCGGCGCCGGTCGCCATCTTGATGACGTAGCGCGGCCAGGCTTCGTCGAACATGTTGGCGCTGACGGCGCCCGAGGCGTCGAAGCGCAGCAGGTCGAACTTGTCGCGCACCTGCTTCACGTCATGCAGCCAGATGACGGATTCGACCGCTTCGCGCTGCGCGAAGTAGTAGCGGAAGTTCGTCAGCACGCCGTCGCCGCCTTCGATCGCGTGCTCGGTCTCGAACCACCAGTGCAGCAGCGTTTGCGAAGTTGCCGAGGCGCCTGCGTAGCCAGCTTCGCGCCACGCCTGCACTTCCCGCCGGATGTTGGCGACGAGCGGCGGCAGGAGCTTTTCGTAGGCGCTTGCGCGCAGCGATTCGTCGGCCGGGAACCAGCGCTGCTCGGGCGCGAGGATGTCGTAGGGCGAGATCGGCAGGGCAGGGTGCAGCGCCATGCTCAGACTGTAGCCTCGGCGGTCTTGGGCGCGCCCAGCGCGCGCAGCACGTCACGGATCAGTTGCGCGCGGTCCTTGGGCTCGGGCGTGTCGCGCTCGATGCGCAGCCGGTCGTTGCCGGCCAGGCGGATGTGGCGGTTCTTCTGCACCAGCTCGATGATGCGCAGCGCGTCGATCGGCGGGTTGGCGCGGAAGCTGATCACCATCAGTTTCGGGCTGGCGTCGATCTTGGTGACGCCGAACGGCTTGGCCAGCACGCGCAGGCGGTGCACGTCGAACAGCGTCTGGCCCTGCGGCGGCAGCTTGCCGAAGCGGTCGGTGATCTCCTCGAGCAGCGCGTCGACCTGCTCGGGCTTGTCGACCGAGGCGAGCCGCTTGTAGAGGTTCAGCCGGGTGTGCACGTCGCCGCAGTAGGCGTCGGGCAGCAGCGCGGGCGCATGCAGGTTGATCTCGGTGGCGCCGCCGAAGATGCCGCTTGGCGACAGCAGATCGGGCTCGCGGCCGGCCTTCATGGCACTGACGGCTTCGCTCAGCATGTCGTTGTACAGCTGGAAACCCACTTCCTGCATGTTGCCGCTCTGGTGCTCGCCCAGCACCTCGCCGGCGCCGCGGATCTCCAGGTCGTGCATCGCCAGGTAGAAGCCCGAGCCCAACTCTTCCATGCTCTGGATCGCGTCCAGCCGCAGCTGCGCCTGCTTGGTCAGGGTTTCGGTGTCGGGCACCAGCAGGTAGGCGTAGGCCTGGTGGTGGCTGCGGCCAACCCGCCCGCGCAGCTGGTGAAGCTGCGCCAGGCCGAACTTGTCGGCGCGGCTGATGACGATGGTGTTGGCGCTGGGCACGTCGATGCCGGTCTCGATGATGGTCGAGCACAGCAGCACGTTGTGGCGTTGC
>JBDSBD010000247.1:0-2755 GCA_039921765.1 Burkholderiaceae bacterium | reverse complement strand
CGTCGGGGTGCAAGGTGTCGGCAAAATAATTGGTGTTCTCGATGCCGCTCTTGATGCCGTTCAGCGCCGTGAGCGTGCCGATGCCGAGCCGGCCGACAAGGTTTGCGGCCTCGTCGAACGAGACTTCGGTGTACACCGCCATGCGCCAGCCTGACCGCTCAGAATTCCAGCACGTTCCAGACCCGCTTGCCGGTGGCGCCCTGACCGTCGCCCGGCTCGCGCGAGCCGTCGCCGGTGAGGATCTGGTAGCTCTTTCTCGGGCCGATCTTGGGGGTGACGACGATGCGCTGGGCGTGGCCGCGCACGCGCAACTCATCGATCCTGGCGCCATCGTCCTCGACGACGCTGTGCCGCACATTGGGCTCGACGCGATCGGCCGGTGGCGCGGCAAGCGGCGTTGCGGCCGCCCGGGGGGCGACCGCAGGGCCGGGTGGGGCGACTGCCGGCGCTGCCGCTTGCGCCCAGCAAGGCGCGCTCGCCAGGCCGAGGCACAGCAACAGGGCCGTCGCGGGTTTCGGGTTCATGCGGGCATTCTAGGGCGGGCGACGGGGGCGTCCGGCGCCGGCTGCACCTGAGGCCAGGGCCTGGCGCAGCCTGCACAATCCGACCATGAGCGACAAGACCCTGCTGCTGGTGGACGGCTCCAGCTACCTGTACCGCGCCTACCACGCGCTGCCCGATCTGCGTGGGCCGGCGGGCGTTCCCACCGGCGCGATCCATGGCGTGGTGGCGATGATGAAGCGGCTGCGCGATCAGTACCCGGGCGCGGCTTTCGGCGCCTGCGTGTTCGACGCCAAGGGCCCGACCTTTCGCGACGACTGGTACGCCGAGTACAAGGCGACCCGCAGCCCGATGCCGCCGGATCTGGTGCTGCAGATCGAGCCGATCCACGCCGCTGTCAGGCTGCTCGGCTGGCCCGTGCTCAGCGTACCCGGCATCGAGGCCGATGACGCGATCGGCACGCTCTGCGCGGTGGCCGCCAAGGGGGGCTTCGAGGTCATCGTCTCGACCGGCGACAAGGACCTGGCGCAACTCGTGGGTGAGCGCGTCACCCTGATCAACACAATGAGCAACGAGCGCCTGGATGCGAGCGCCGTGTTGGCAAAGTTCGGCGTTCCGCCCGAGCGCATCATCGACTACCTGACCCTGGTGGGCGACACGGTCGACAACGTGCCCGGCGTGGAGAAGGTCGGCCCGAAGACCGCCGCGAAGTGGATTGCCGAGTACGGTTCGCTCGACGGCGTGATGGCCGCCGCGCCCTCGATGAAGGGCGCCGCGGGCGAGAACTTGCGTCGCGCGCTCGACTGGCTGCCGCAGGCGCGCAGGCTGGTGAGCGTGGTGCTCGATTGCGACCTGAGCGGCCACGTGCCGGGCTGGCCGGATTTCGAGTCGCTCGCACTGGGCGCGGTCGATGCACCGGGCCTGCTGGCCTTCTACGAGCGCTTTGGTTTCAAGAGCTTCAAGCGTGAGCTCGAAGCTGCGGCCGGTGGTGACGTCGGCAACGCGGGTGCCGCGCCCGCAACGACACCGGCCGCATCGCAGGCCGGCGCCGGAGCGGCGGCGCCCGCAACGTCGATGGCGTCCACCGTCGCGCTGCCGATCGACAGGCACTACGAAACCGTGCTGACGATCGAGGCGCTCGATGCCTGGATCGCGAAGATCGATGCGGCCTCGCTCGCCGCCATCGACACCGAGACCGATTCACTCGACGCGATGCGTGCCCAGCTCGTCGGCATCTCGTTGTCGGTGGTGCCTGGCGAGGCGGCCTACATCCCGCTGCGCCACAGCTATGCCGGCGCACCCGACCAGCTCGCCGTCGACGCCGTGCTGGCACGGCTCAGGCCCTGGCTCGAAAGCGCGGACAAGCCCAAGCTGGGCCAGAACATCAAGTACGACACGCATGTGTTCGCCAACGCGGGCATCGCGGTGCAGGGTTACGTGCACGACACCATGCTGCAGAGCTATGTGCTCGAAGCGCACAAGCCGCACGGCCTGGAGAGCCTGGCCGAGCGCCATCTCGGTCGCAAGGGTCTGAGTTTCGAGGACCTGTGCGGCAAGGGCGTGCACCAGATCCCGTTCACGCAGGTCGAGATCGATCAGGCCACCACCTACGCCGGTGAAGACAGCGAGATGACCTTGCACGTGCATCAGCACCTGTGGCCACAACTCGAGGCGCACGCGGGCCTGCTTGACGTGTACCGGCGCATCGAGATGCCCACCGCGGCGATCCTGGGCCGGATCGAGCGCACCGGCGTGCTGATCGATGGCGCGCTGCTCGCCACGCAGAGCCGCCAGCTCGCCGAGCGCATGGTCGCGCTCGAGCAGGAAGCCTATCTGCTGGCCGGCCAGCCGTTCAACCTGAGCAGCCCGAAGCAGATCGGTGAAGTGCTGTTCGGCAAGCTCGGCATGCCCGTCAAGCGCAAGACCGCGAGCGGCGCGCCGAGCACCGACGAAGAGGTGCTGGCCGAACTCGCCGCCGACTACCCGCTGCCGGCGCGGCTGCTCGAACACCGGGGTCTCGCCAAGCTCAAGGGCACCTACACCGACAAGCTGCCGCTGATGGTGAACCCGGGCACCGGCCGCGTGCACACCAATTACGCACAGGCGGTGGCAGTCACCGGGCGGCTCTCGAGCAACGACCCGAACCTGCAGAACATCCCGGTTCGCACCCCGGAAGGCCGGCGCGTGCGCGAGGCCTTCATCGCGCCGGCCGGGCACGCGATCCTGAGCGCCGACTACTCGCAGATCGAGCTGC
>JBDSBD010000246.1:0-4874 GCA_039921765.1 Burkholderiaceae bacterium | reverse complement strand
GGGCGTCCAGCAGCGCGATGTCCTGCGGCGTGGTGACGATGACGGCGCCGGTGACCGGCACCTTCTGCGACAGGGTCAGCTGGATGTCGCCGGTGCCCGGCGGCATGTCGACGATCAGGTAATCGAGATCGTTCCAGTTGGTCTGGCGCAGCAACTGCTCGAGCGCCTGCGTGACCATCGGGCCGCGCCAGATCATCGGGTTGTCGGCATCGACCAGGAAGCCGATCGACATGACCTGCACGCCGTAGTTCTCCATCGGCTCCATGGTCTTGCCGTCGGCGCTTTCGTGCCGGCCGGTGATGCCCATCATCGTCGGCTGGCTCGGCCCGTAGATGTCGGCATCCAGGATGCCGACCGCTGCCCCTTCGGCTGCCAGCGCGAGCGCCAGGTTCACTGCGGTCGTGCTCTTGCCCACGCCACCCTTGCCCGAGGCCACCGCGATGATGTTCTTGACCTTGGGCAGCAGTTGCACGCCGCGCTGCACCGCGTGCGGCGAGACCTTGGTGGCCAGGTTCGCGCTGACGTTCTCGACCCCTTCGACCGAGCGCGCCGCCGCGATCAGCGCCTTGCGCAGGGCTGCGATCTGGCTCTTCGCGGGGTAGCCGAGTTCGACGTCGAACGCGACGTCCGCGCCCTCGATGCGCAGGTTCTTGACCTGCCTGGCCGAGACGAAATCCTGGCCGGTGTTCGGATCGACGACGGTCTTGAGTGCTTCGAGCAGCGTGGCTTCGGTCAGTGGCATGGGGTGGGATCGCGGCAGTTGACAGGATGTTTCGGGACCTGTGGCCAGTCTAGCGCAGCGCCGATGTCCCCAGCCTCGAGCGACCTAGAATCGAGAAACCCTCGGCCCCACCCTCGCCCATGCCCCGCAAGCTGTTCGTCACCACCGCCCTGCCCTACGCCAACGCGCCGTTCCACATCGGCCACATGATGGAGTACATCCAGGCCGATATCTGGGTCAGGTTCCAGCGCATGCAGGCGAACGACGACGGCGCCCCCGTGGAGGTCTACTTCGTGTGCGCCGACGACGCCCATGGCGCGCCGATCATGATCGCGGCCGAGAAGGCCGGCCTGACGCCCCAGGCCTTTGTCGCGCAGATCGCCGCAGGTCGCCAGCAATACCTCGACGGCTTTCACATCGGCTTCGACAACTGGCATTCGACCGACGCGCCCGAGAACCACGCGCTCGCGCAGGACATCTACCGGGCGCTGCGCAAGCAGGGCCTGATCGCCGAGCGCACGATCGAGCAGTTCTTCGACCCGGTCAAGGGCATGTTCCTGCCGGATCGCTACATCAAGGGCGAATGCCCGAAGTGTGGCGCCAAGGATCAGTACGGCGACAACTGCGAGGTCTGTGGCGCCGTCTACGCGCCCACCGACCTGAAGAACCCGTACTCCACGCTGTCCGGCGCGGCGCCGGTGATGAAGAGCAGCGAGCACTATTTCTTCCAGCTCTCGTCGCAACGCTGCATCGACTTTCTGCAGGAATGGACCACCACACCGGGGCGGCTGCAGCCCGAGGTGCTGAACAAGATCAAGGAATGGTTTGCGCTGGACGAGTTGGGCCGTGTCGGCCTGAACGACTGGGACATCAGCCGCGACGCGCCCTACTTCGGTATCGAGATTCCGGATGCGCCGGGGAAGTACTTCTATGTGTGGCTGGACGCGCCGGTGGGCTACCTCGCCTCGCTGAAGAACCATTTCACGCACATCGGCCGCGACTTCGAAACCTTCATGGCCGACCCCGCGGTCGAACAGGTTCATTTCATCGGCAAGGACATCATCACCTTCCACACCCTGTTCTGGCCGGCGATGCTGCACTTCAGCGGCCGCAAGGTCCCGAACCACATCTTCGTTCACGGCTTCCTGCAGGTCAGCGGCGAGAAGATGAGCAAGAGCCGCGGCACCGGGATCTCGCCCCTGCGTTACCTCGAGCTCGGCATGAACCCCGAGTGGCTTCGTTACTACATCGCCGCCAAGCTCAATGGCCGGGTCGAGGATATCGAGTTCAACCCCGACGACTTCATCGCCCGGGTCAACAGCGACCTGGTGGGCAAGTACATCAACATCGCGAGCCGGGCGGCAGGCTTTCTGAGCAAGCGTTTCGGCGGCACGCTGTCGGCCGACACCGGGGTCGAAGGCCGCACACTGCTGGACACGTTGCGCGCCCACAGCGCGTCGATCGCCTCGCTGTACGAGGAGCGGGAGTTCGGCAAGGCCTTGCGCGAAGTGATGCTGCTGGCCGACCGGGTGAACGAGTACGTGGACCACCACAAGCCCTGGGAGCTCGCCAAGCACCCCGAACAGAAGGCGCTGCTGCACGACGTGTGCAGCGTCTGCATCGAGGCCTTCCGCCTGCTCACGATCTACCTCAAACCGGTGCTGCCGGCACTGGCGACCGAAGTCGAAGCCTACTTGCAGATCGAGCCGCTGATGTTCACTGACGCCGAGCGGGCACTCGGCCGGCACACCATCGGTGGCTACCGGCACCTGATGCAGCGCGTCGACCCGAAGCTGCTCGATGCACTGTTCGAAGCGCCTGCGGCCAAGCCTTTGCCTCGGCTGGCCGCCGCATCCACCGGCGCGGCCCTGGACGGACACGCGTCGGCGGGCAGCGACGGCGCCTCACCGGCGGCACCCGGCGGCGCGGCGCTTGCGGCGCAGATCGGCATCGACGAGTTCGCGAAGATCGACCTGCGCATCGCCAGGATCGTGGCCTGCGAACGGGTCGAAGGATCGACCAAGCTGCTCCAGCTCACGCTCGATGTGGGCGAGGGGCAGATGCGCAACGTCTTCAGCGGGATCCAATCGGCCTACGCCCCCGAGACTCTGGTCGGCAAGCTGACCGTGGTGGTGGCCAACCTCGCACCGCGCAAGATGAAGTTCGGGCTCAGCGAGGGCATGGTGCTGGCCGCTTCCCACGCCGACGAGAAGGCCCACCCGGGCCTGTACATCCTCGAGCCCTGGCCAGGCGCGACGCCGGGGTTGCGGGTGCGCTGAAGGCGCGCAACCGCGGAGGATCGCGGCGCCAGACGCGCATCCGCCGAGGTAGACTGCCCGGCATGGCGCCCTTGAACTCCCGCACCCGGCTGATGTCGCGGCGGCGCCGTTTCATGGCGCGGGTTCACCATGGCGGCCCTCCGCGCACTCCCACTGATCCGGTCCTGGTCACGTTGAGGAGAACGCATGTCAATTCGCCAGTGGGTGCGGCTGCACCGCTTTTCGCCCCGCCTTTTCCAGCCTGAAACCCTGAAGGGTTACGACCGCTCGCGCTTCGCGGCGGACCTCGGCGCGGGCATCACCGTGGGCATCGTCGCGCTGCCGCTGGCGATGGCTTTCGCGATCGCCTCCGGGGTCAAGCCCGAGCAAGGCATCTTCACCGCGATCATTGCCGGCTTCCTGATCGCCACCCTGGGCGGCTCGCACGTGCAGATCGGTGGTCCCGCGGGGGCCTTCATCGTCATCGTCTACGGCATCGTGCAACGCTACGGCGTGGCCAACCTGCTGGTGGCCACGGTGTTCGCTGGCGGCCTGCTGTTCCTGATGGGCTGGCTCAGGCTCGGCGCACTGGTGCGCAACATCCCGGTGTCCATCGTCGTCGGCTTCACCAACGGCATCGCGGTACTGATCGGCCTGTCGCAACTGAAGGACTTGTTCGGCCTCGACATACACCCCATGCCGGCCGAGTTCTTCCCGCAGATCACGGCGATCGGCTCGCACCTCTCCAGCACCAACCTGTACGCGCTCGGGCTCGGCACCGTCTGTCTGGGCGGGTTGTTCCTGTGGCCACGTCTGTTCGGCTCCGGCACGCTGCTGCCGGATTCGATGAGCGAGGGACGATTGATCAAGCTCGGTGCCAACATCCCCGGGCCCATCGTCGCACTGGTCACGCTCTCGGTTCTCGCATCGGTGCTGGAACTGCCGGTCGAGACCATCGGCACGCGCTTCGGTGGCATCCCGCAAAGCCTGCCTTCGCTGGTGTGGCCGAGCTTCAGCTGGAGTGGCGCGCAACAGCTCTTCATCCCGACGATCACGATTGCGATGCTCGGCGCGATCGAATCCCTGCTGTGCGCCCGCGTCGCCGACGGCATGGCCGCGTTCAAGCGCCACGACCCGAACCAGGAACTGATGGCGCAAGGCGTGGCCAACATCGTCGCACCGTTCTTCGGCGGCATCCCCGCGACCGGCACGATCGCGCGCACCGTCACCAACCTGCGCGCGGGCGCGGTGAGCCCGATCGCCGGCATCATTCACTGTCTCACCCTGCTCGGCATCTTGCTGGTGGCCGCGCCGCTGGCCGCCAGCGTGCCGCTCGCGGTGCTGGCCGGTGTGTTGCTGTACGTGGCCTGGAACATGGGCGACTGGCGCGAGTTCGCGCACCTCGGCCATCACACGCTGGCGCATCGCACGAAGTTGCTGTCAACGTTCCTGCTCACCGTGGTCCTGGACCTGACGGTGGCGGTTCAGGTCGGGCTGGTGCTCGCCTGCATCTTCTTCATCTACCGCATGAGCACCCTGTTTCGGATCGAGCCCGGCGCCGCCACCGCAGCCCCGCCCGGCGTGCGCGTCTACGCGCTCTACGGCTCGCTGTTCTTCGGCGAGGTGGGCAAGATCGAGACCCTCGACGAGGAACTGCCCGTGGGCTCGACCAGCGTGGTGCTGGAAACGCACCAACTGGTGTCGATCGACAGCTCGGGCCTGGACGCGCTGCAGCAGTTGCAGCGCGACCTCGCGCGCCGCGACGTGCGGTTGATGCTGTGCGGCTTGAACGAGCAGCCGCTCGAGATGATTCGGCGCGCCCAGTTCGACGCACTGCTGGGCGAGGAAAACCTGCAACACGACCTGGCTGCGGCCCTGGTGGCGCTCACGCCGCA
>JBDSBD010000245.1:0-5954 GCA_039921765.1 Burkholderiaceae bacterium | reverse complement strand
GGCGCCGCGGCGAAGCTGCTCGCCGGCCTCGGCCTCGAGCCGTTCGACCCGGCGTTCGACGGCGCGCACCTGCATGCCGCGCTGCGCGGCCGGCGCGTGGCGATCAAGCAGGCGCTGCTCGGCGGCGCGATCGTCGTCGGCGCCGGCAACATCTATGCGTGCGAGGCGCTGTTCGAGGCCGGCATCGATCCGCGCACACGCAGCGACCGCGTGAGCCTGGCGCGCTGCGAGCGTCTCGCCGCCGCAGTGCGCAGCACGCTGGCGCGCGCGCTCGAGCTCGGCGGCTCGACCCTGCGCGACTTTCGCGATGCCCATGGCATGGCAGGCGCCTTTCAGCTCCAGGCGCACGTCTACGGTCGCGAAGACCAGGCCTGCACACGTTGCGGCACGCCGGTGCGGCGCATCGTGCAGGGCCAGCGCGCGACCTACTTCTGCCCGGGCTGCCAGAGGCGTTGATCGTTCGGGCGGATCGGCGCCATGTTGTGAGCGCGACTGCAACGCGCGCAAGCGCGTGACCGGCGGCAGTTCGTCACGGCGCGGGTGTGTGTGGATGTTATTTACGTCGAGCGCGCCGGGGCTTGCGCTACGATGAATCTTGGTGGTCTGCCGCCGGCTCCGCCCACTTTTGCCGAAGCGCTCATCGCCCACTCTCATGACGCCCTCATTCGCCTTCAGTCTGGACGCCTTGAGCGGCTGGCGTCTCGGGCTTGCTCAGCAGCTCGGCGACGTGGCGCGCTTCCTCGGCGACCATGATCTGATCGACGCGCCCGCCGCCGCCCAACTGAGTTCGCTGCGCGAGCGGCTCGCGAGCGAGAAGCTCATCGTTGCCTTTGTGGCCGAGTTCTCGCGCGGCAAATCGGAGTTGATCAACGCGGTCTTCTTCGCCGACACCGGGCGGCGCGTGTTACCGGCCACGCCCGGGCGCACGACCATGTGCCCGGTGGAGCTGGCGTGGGATGCCGAAGAGCCCGCCGCGTTGCAACTGCTGCCGATCGAATCGCGCCTGGAGGGTCTGTCGCTGGCCGAGATGCGCCTGCAGCGGCGCGCCTGGAATGTTCTGCCGCTCATGCTGGACGAGCCCGAGCAGCTCGCGCAGTCGCTGCTGGAAGTCACCCGCACGCAGTGGGTCAGCGAAGAGAGAGCGCGCGCGCTTGGCTTCTGGGACGACGAGCATCCGGACGACAACCCGCCGCGCGATGATGAGGGCCGGGTCCAGGTGCCGGCCTGGCGCCACGCGCTGATCAACTATCCGCACCCCCTGCTCAAACAGGGCCTGGTCGTGCTTGACACGCCGGGCCTGAACGCCATCGGCGCCGAGCCCGAGCTCACGCTCGGCCTGTTGCCGATGGCCCACGCCACGGTCTTCATTCTCGGTGCCGACACGGGCGTCACCAAGTCCGATCTGGCGATCTGGCGCGATCACCTGGATTCGCCTGCACTGACGCGCTTCGTCGTACTCAACAAGATCGACGCGCTGCTCGACCCGCTCGCCACCGCCGCGCAGGTGGCTGCGCAGATCGAGACGCAGCGCCTGAGCACCGCACGCACGCTCGGCGTGGCGCCGGAGCGCGTGTTCCCGCTGTCAGCGCGCCAGGCGCTCGCGGCGCGGGTCGAGGGCAACGAGCTGGCGCTGCAGGCGAGTCGCTTGCCCGAGCTCGAAGCGGCGCTCGCAGCGCAGTTGCTGCCGCAGCGCCGCCAGGTGCTTGAGCAGATCGTGCTCGAGGCGGCGCGCCATCTCGAAGCCCACATTGCGCGGCGTGTGGGCGTCAACCGCCGCCAGCTGGCCGAGCAGTTGCTCGAGCTGCGCGGCCTGCGTGGCAAGAGCGGCTCGAAGATGCCGCTGATGTTGGGGCGCGTCGAGGCCGAGACCCGCGAGTTCGAGCAATGCACGGCCCGGCTGCATGCATTGCGCGTGGTCCACAGCCGCATGCTCAAGGAGCTTTTGAACCGGCTGTCCTCGGACCGGCTGCGTGAAGAGGTGGGGAGGATGCAGGAATCGATGCACGCGTCGCTGCTGAAACTGGGTGCGAAGAAGGCCTTCGTCGCACTCGGCGAGCGGTTGCGCGCGCTGCTCGCCGAGGCACAGCAGCGCAACGACGAGATGCGCGACATGCTGGGCGGCTCGTTCACCCGACTCAATGCCGAGTTCGGGTTCAGTCTGGCGCTGATTCCGGCTCCCGACCTCGGGCGTTTCGCCGGGGAGCTCGACCTGATCGAACGCAGCTACCTGCAGTACCTCGGGCTGACCCAGGCGCTGCGGCTGTCCCAGCCCAGGTTCATGGAGCAGTTCCGGCGCATGCTCGTCTCCAAGCTGCGGGTCGTGTTCGAGAACGTGAGCAGCGAGATCGAGATGTGGAACAAGGCCACCTCGGCGCAGGTCGACGCGCAACTGCGCGAACGCCGCCGCAGCTTCCGGCGCCGGCGCGAAGCGCTCGAGCGCGTGCAGGTCGCGGCCGGCGAGCTTGAGACACGCCTGACCGAAGTCGAGGCCAATGACGCCCGGCTGCAGCAGTTCCTGAAGCGCTCGCACCAGCATCTCGAGGTGCTGCGCGAGCAGGCCCGCACCGGGCCACCCGGCGATGCCGCGCCGATCCCTGCTCTGGAACTGGCGGGCCGCAGCGGCGTGCCGGTCGCTCCGCTGCAGCGCGCGCGGGCCTGAGTTGCGCCGCCCGATCGAGCCCGGAGAGTGCCGGGAGCGTGGCGTTTTCGCGGCCGAGCTGGTCGCCTGGCAGCGCCGCCACGGTCGCCACGACCTGCCGTGGCAGAACACGCGCGATCCATACCGCGTCTGGCTCTCGGAGATCATGCTGCAGCAGACCCAGGTCGCGACCGTGCGGGCTTACTACGAGCGCTTTCTCGAGCGCTTCCCGGATGTCACGGCGCTCGCGGTCGCCACGCTCGACGAGGTGCTTGCGGCGTGGAGCGGGCTGGGCTACTACCGCCGCGCGCGCAACCTGCACCGATGCGCGCAGGTGGTGGTGGATCAGCACGGCGGTCGGTTCCCGCAGGGCAGCGAGGAGTTGGCACAGCTGCCGGGCATTGGCCGCTCGACCGCCGCGGCGATTGCCGCGTTCTGTTTTGGCGAGCGGGTTGCGATCCTGGACGGCAATGTCAAGCGCGTCCTGACGAGAGTGTTCGGCTTCGGCGCCGATCTCGCCCAGGCCCGCCATGAGCGCGAACTCTGGACGCTCGCGAGCCGCCTGCTGCCCGAGCGCAGCGTCGAGCGCTACACCCAGGGCCTGATGGACCTCGGCGCCACCGTGTGCGTGGCACGCGCGCCGTTGTGCGAGCGCTGTCCGGTGCGTGGGCATTGCGTTGCCGCGCGCGCCGGCACACCCGAGCGCTACCCGGTCAAGAGCCGCACCGTCAAGCGCGGCACGCGCGAACACGTGTGGCTGTGGCTGCATTGGCGCGAGCAGGTTTGGCTGGTCCGGCGCCCCGACGAGGGCGTGTGGGCGGGGCTCTGGAGCCTGCCCGAGTTCGAATCGAAAGCGACTTTCGATGACGCCTGCGCGAGCTGGCCCGGCACACCCGAGCCGCTGCAAAGCTTCACGCACACGCTGACGCATCTGGACTGGACCCTGCATCCGCTGCGCTGGACCTTGCCCGCGCGCACCGCGGCGGCCCGCGTCGCCGAACTGCTGCGGCCCTGGCCGAACGGGCGTTGGTTCACGCTCGACGACGCGCTCGCCGCCGGACTGCCGGCGCCGCTGCGCAAACTGCTGCGCGCGCCGGGCTGACGCTGTACCGGCGCAGCGCGCGCGGTTCATTACGCCACCACCCCCTTGCTGCGCAGGAAGTCGTCAACCAGCCGCAGCCGTGCGATCGGGTCGGGCAGCTCCATCAGCTTTTGCTTCGCGGCCTGCGGGATCGGCAGGATTTCGCACCAGCGGTTTGCGACCCAGCCGGCGTCGTCGAAACGATAAGGCTCGAGAAACAGCTGGGTGTGCTGGGCCGAGAGCGTGGTGATCGCATTGGCCAGGCCGCGCACCGTGTCGAGCAGCGCCGGTGGCGGCGCGAGCGTCGCGTCGTCGCCGATGGCGCTCGTGCGCGCGAGCCACAAGCCGTCGTCCTGCTGCTGGTGTGCGTCGACGTGAAAGCGCCGGGTGCCGCGGCAGCGCACCTGCAGGATGCCGGACTGCTTGCTGTCCACGTCGATCAGTTCGGCGCGCGTGCCCACGCTCTCGAACTGCACGGCTGTGCCGGCGCGCCGCACTTCGGCGCCGCTGCGCAGCGCGACCACGCCGAAGGTCCGGTGCTCGCGCAAGCAGCTGCCGATGAGGTCGAGGTAGCGCGCCTCGAACACCTTCAGGCTCAGCAGGCCGCCGGGGAACAGCACGGCCTGGAGCGGGAACAGCGCGAGCGCGGGATCGGGGTCGGTGGCCATGACTTGGAGGCGGGGGATCGGGAGGAACGAAGAGCAGCCGCGGCGAAGGCCTCGTTGCGTGAGGAAAGCCCGTGCGTCGACGCCAGGCGCTAGTCTTTCGCGTCGAGTTCGCGGTGCCGGATCAAGGTGGCGGCGCGCGCGCCGAAGCGCCCCGCCAGCGTCTCGGCGAAGTACACCGAACGATGCTGGCCACCGGTACAGCCGATCGCCACCGTGAGGTAGCTGCGCTGGTCGTCCTCGAACGCCGGCAGCCAGCGGGCCAGGAAGGTCTCGATCTGCGCCAGCATCTCGGTCACTTCGGGCTGGGCGCGCAGAAAGTCGGCCACCGCGGCGTCGCGCCCCGTGAGTGGCTGGAGTTCGGGCACGTAGTGCGGATTGGGCAGCACGCGCACGTCGAACACGTAGTCGGCGTCGAGCGGCACGCCGTGCTTGAACGCGAAGCTCTCGAACACGAGCGTCAGGCGGCTGCCACCGGCGCGCACGAAGTCGCGCATCCAGGCGCGCAACTGGGTCGGGCGCAGCTGGCTGGTGTCGATCACGGTGGCGACCTCGCGCAGACCGCCGAGCAGTTGGCGCTCGAGCTCGATCGCGTCCACCAGCACGCGCCGACCCTCGACGCCGCGGTCGGCCTTGCGCCGGGTCGGCTCGGCGCTCGCGCTCGGGGCGGACAGCGGATGGGGTCGGCGCGACTAGGAAAAGCGCCGCACCAGCGCGTCGGTGCTCGCGTCGAGGAACACGACGCGCACCGCGAATCCTTCCTCGCCCAGCTGTTCGAGCAGCGGCAGCAGGTGCGGCAGTGAATCGGCGCTGCGCACGTCGACCGCGATCGCAACCCGTCGGTCGGCACGCTGGTGTTCGAGCCGCAGGAAGTCCCGCAGCAATTCCGGCGGCAGGTTGTCGATGCAGAAGAAACCCGCATCCTCGAGCGCACGCAGCGCCACCGACTTGCCCGAACCCGAGATGCCGGTGACCAACAGGACCTCGCGCCGCGAGGGCGTGCTGCGTGGCGTGTCGGCCATGCTCTGCGAGGTCGATGCTTGCTGCCCTTCGTGTCGATCCGGAGTGCTCATGTGGACACCTTAACGCGCGTCGCGCTTTCGAGCCAGAGTGAGCCCATTCTCGAGCCACCCGGCCATCGGCTCAGACCCGCTTGCGCGGCGCGCGCGCCGGCGCTGCCGCGGCGGCATCGGCGCCGATCGCGAGCATTTCCTGGGCGTGGGCGAGGCTCGTGTCGGACAGGCGCTCGCCACCTAGCATGCGTGCGATCTCGGCGACGCGTGCCTCGCCCGCCGCGCTGCGAACCTCGCTGTGGGCATGGCCGTCGCGCACTTGCTTCGAGACCACGAAGTGGTGATCGGCACATGCCGCGACCTGCGGCAGGTGCGTGACGGCGAGCACCTGGCGCTCTCGCCCGAGCTGCTTCATCAGCCGCCCCACCGTCTCGGCCACGCTGCCACCGATGCCGGCATCGACCTCGTCGAAGATCAGCGTGCCGGCGGCGCGCTCATGGGCAAGCTGGCGGGTCGTCACCGCGATGGCCAGCGCGATGCGCGACGGCTCGCCGCCC
>JBDSBD010000244.1:0-2850 GCA_039921765.1 Burkholderiaceae bacterium | reverse complement strand
GTGCGCGCCGAAGGTCGACACCGAACCCTTGCCGTACATCGCCTCGTACTTGGTCACGTAGTCCATCGCGCTCTTCTTGATCGGGTTGCTGGCCGGCAGCTGGCTGGCCACCAGCACCGGACCGGCCGGCAGCAACGTGCCCTCCACGTCCTTGCCACCGACGCGCAGGAAATCGTTGTTGGCCACGCCGTGGGTCTGGTAGTACTTGCCGGTGTAGCCGCGCTCCTTGAGCGTGCGCTGCGGCAGCACCGCCGGCGTGCCGGATGCGGCCACCAGGATCGCATCGGGCTTCTCGGCGATGATCTTCAGCACCTGGCCCGTGACCGAGGTGTCGGTGCGCGCATAGCGTTCGTTGGCCACGATCGTCAGGCCCTTGACTGCGGCCGCCTTGCTGAAGTTCTCGTACCAGCCTTCGCCGTAGGCGTCGGCAAAGCCGATGAAGCCGACCGTCTTGACGCCCTGGTCGGCCATGCTCGACACGATCGCCAACGACATCATGATGTCGTTCTGCGGTGTCTTGAAGACCCAGTGGCGCTGCGCGTCGACCGGCTCGACGATGCGCGCCGAAGCGGCCATCGAGATCATCGGCGTCTTGTGCTCGGCGACCACGGGAATCATCGCCAGCGAGTTCGGCGAGACGGTGGAGCCCAGGATGATGTCGACCTTGTCCTCGGTGATCAGCTTGCGGGTGTTGCTCACCGCCTTGGTGGTGTCGGAGGCGTCATCGAGCACGATGTAGTTGATCTTCTCGCCGCCGATGCTCTTGGGCATCAGCGCGATCGTGTTTTTCTCGGGGATGCCCAGCGACGCGGCCGGGCCGGTCGCCGACAGGGTGACGCCGACATTGACGTCCGCGTACGTGAGCGAGGCGACGAGGGTTGCGGCCAGGGCCACCAGGGTTTTCTTCAGGATCATGTTTGTCTCCGGGAGCAGGGTTGAGGGAAGGAACATCGAGAACGGAATCATGCGGCGCGTGCCGCCAGCGGGGGTGCTTTCGCCCGTGCGCGGGGCTTGGGACGCCGCGCGGGCTCGGCGGGCTGCACCGCGCCCAGGCCGCCGAAGAACAGGTCGGCGACCACCGGCGCCATTGCCGCGTGCGTCAGTGCACCCGGCTTGAGCCAGGTGAACATCCAGTTCATCATGCCGAACAGCAACATGGTCAGCGGCTTGTCGAGTTGCGCCGCGCGCAGCTCAGGCCGCGCCGCGGCGATCGCGTCGGCAAACGCGGCAACGACGGCGCGCTGGCCGTCGAGGACGCGCTCGCGCGCGTCGGGTTCGAGGAATTTGACGTCCTCGGTGAGCACGCGGTGCGCAGCCTGGGCGCCCGCATAGATCTCGAGAAAGCGCGCGATCAGCAGTCGCAGCAGTGCCTCGGGCGCAAGCTTCCGGCCCTGCACCTCGGCCACCAGCACGTTGAGCCTGTCGATGTGATCCTGTGCGATCTCGACCAGCAGGTGGTGTTTGTCGCGCACGTAGTGATACAGCGAAGGCTTGGAGATGCCGCAGGCCCAGGCGACCTGGTTCATCGACGTGGCGGTGTAGCCCTGCTGCGCGAACAGGTCGGCCGCCCGCGCCAGGATCAGCTCACGTTGCGCGTCGTAACCGGGGGCTCTGCCGCGGGCCATGGTCAGCGCTCGTCGTAGGACACGACCACCCGCTCGGTCAGCGGATGGGCCTGGCAGGTCAGGATGAAGCCGGCTTCGACCTCGTGCTTCTCGAGCGCGAAGTTGCGCTCCATGCGCACCTTGCCCTCGATCAGCTTGGCGCGACAGGTACAGCACACGCCCGACTTGCACGAGAACGGCACCTCGAGCCCGGCGTCGGCCGCGGCGTCGAGGATGCTCGCGTGCTCGCCGCGAAAGTCGACCTCGCGCGTGAGCCCGTCGCGCACGATGGTGATCACGGCCTGCGGTGCATCGCCTTCGCGCGCGCGCGCCGCGCCAGCGATGCGCGCGCCATCGGCTTCGACCGGAATGCCAAAGCGCTCGATGTGAATGCGCTCGGGCGCGACGCCGGCGGCGAGCAGCGCGGCTTCGGCTTCGTCGTTGACACCATGCGGACCGCAGATGAACGCATGGTCGATGCCACTGGGGTCGATCAAGGTGCCGAGGAACTCACCGAGCTTGGCCCGGTCGAGCCGGCCACTGGCCAGGGTCGAATCCATCTGCTCGCGCGAGAACACCCAGTGCAGCACCAGGCGCGTCAGGTACCGGTTCTTCAGGTCCTCGAGTTCCTCCTTGAACATCGTGGATTTCTGGCGCCGGTTGCCGTAGATCAACGTGAAGGTTGATGCCGGCTCGCGCGCCAGCACCGTCTTCATGATCGACAAGAGGGGCGTGATGCCGCTGCCGCCGGCAATGCCCAGGTAGTGGCGGCCTGACGTCGGATCGATCGGCACGAAGAAGCGGCCTTCGGGCGCCATCACCTGGATCTGCGCACCCGGCCGAAGACTGGCATGCAGCCAGTTCGAGAACACGCCATCGGGCACCTTGCGCACGCCCACCCGCAACTCGCCGTCGTCGACCCCGGCGCAGATCGAATACGAGCGGCGCTGCTCGACGCCGCCCAGCACTTCGCGCAAGGTCAGGTGCTGGCCATGGGTGAAGCGGAACTCGGACGCCAGTGCCTCGGGCACATCGAACGACACGATCATCGCCTCGTCGGTGTCGGGCACGACGCTCTTGACGCGCAAGGGGTGGAACAGCAGGCTCATGAAAAGTGGGGGCTCAGATCGGCTTGAAGTATTCGAACGGTTCGCCGCACGCGCGGCAGCGGTACAGCGCCTTGCAGGCGGTCGATCCGAAAGCCGAGAGCCTCTCGGTGTTCGCGCTGTCGCAACGCGGGCACGGC
>JBDSBD010000243.1:0-7668 GCA_039921765.1 Burkholderiaceae bacterium | reverse complement strand
ACGCCACAGCGATCATGCGGGGCCCGTCATCGCGTTGTGCGCGGCGCTGCGGTGGCGATGCTGCGGACGTTGCATCCAGCGGTCAGGATCGCGCCGTCGCCCAGCTGCGGGAGGCTCACACGGCCGGTCGTGGCCGCCGGGTCGCCCGGGCGCAGCCGTGCCTCCATCAGGTGGGCGCGCGACAGGTCGGGGAAGCCGTCGCGCCGCACACCGTGCGCCGCGTCGTCGGGGTCGACGATCGAGAGCGTGGCAGACATCGATCGGTGTGCGGTATTCGATCGACAGGCGCATCGGTCAGGGCGCGGGGTCGGGATTGCACCAGCCGCCATCGGCCGCAATGAAGTGGTTGGCCGCCGCCGGGCCCCAGCTGCCCGGCGCATACGCGATGGATGCCGGATGCTCGACCAGTACCGGTGCCACCGCGGCCCAGGCGGCCTCGATCGCGCCTTCGCGGGCGAACAACGCATCGTCGCCGTTCATCGCGTCGGTCAGAAGGCGCTCATAGGGGGACTGATCGCCATGCTCTTCGTCGAGCAGCCGGAACTCGCGCTGCTCGCCGATGAACTCCTTGCCCGGCCGCTTGATGCGGGCACCCAGCGCGATCGTCGAATGCGGCGACACGTGAAAGCGCAGGTAGTTGGCATCCTCGCGTACCGCCGAGTCCCCGAACAGGTTCTGCGACGGTGCCTTCAGGCGCACGACCACTTCGCAGGCCGTGACGGGCAGGTGCTTCCCGGAGCGCAGGTACCAGGGCACACCGCCCCAGCGCCAGGAGTCGACGTGCAGGCGCACCGCACAGTAGGTCTCGACGTCCGAGTCGTCGGCGACCTGCGGTTCGTCGCGATAGCCCTCGTACTGACCGCGCACGATGTCGTCCGGGCGCAGCGGCCGCATCGCGTCGAAGACATCGGCCTGATGGCGGTGCACGGCCTCGAAACCGCGACTCGAGGGCGGCTCCATCGCCAGCAGCGCGACAATCTGGAACAGGTGGTTCTGCACCACGTCGCGCAGGCATCCGGCACTCTCGTAGAACGCGCCGCGACCGGCCACGCCGAACTGCTCGGCCAGCGTGATCTGTACGCTCGCGACGTGGTGGCGGTTCCAGATCGGCTCGAGGAATGCGTTGGCGAAACGAAAGTACAGGATGTTCATGATCGCCTCCTTGCCGAGGAAGTGATCGATGCGAAATATCGCGTCTTCAGGGAAGACGTCGTGCGCGACCCGGTTCAGTTCGCGCGCCGACGCGAGGTCGCGGCCGAATGGTTTCTCGACGATGACGCGGGCCCGCGCAGCGAGGCCGGCCGCGCCCAGCCCCCGGATCACGGTCGGAAACAGCGCCGGTGGAATCGCCAGGTAGTGTGCGGGCCGCTGCGCCGCGCCCAGGGCATGCTTGAGCGCGTCGAAGGTTGCGGCGGTGTTGTAGTTGCCACCGACGTAGTGCAAAAGCGAGAGCATGCGCTCGAGCACCGGTTGCTCGCAGCTGGCATCCGCGTGTTCGACACTCTCCCGTGCCCGCGCCCGGAACTGTTCGAGACTCCAGGCTGACGATGCCACCCCGATCACCGGAACCTTCAGCGTGCCGTGCTTGCACATCGCGTAGAGCGCAGGGAAGATCATCTTGCGCGCCAGATCACCGGTCGCACCAAACACGACCAGTGCATCGGCCGGCACGTCACCGAGAGCAAGCGTGGGAGTCATCCCCGTCCTTGCCGGATCGCCGCTCGCGGCACCACGGCGTCGGCAACCTCGGCGCGCGCGTTGCACCGAAGCCGCCCCACCATTCCATCAAGAGCCCCGTTCCACATCGAATGCCTCCTCGTTCGCAGCTGGCAGCCCGGTCATCGGCGCAACTGATCGCGTTGTTCCTGGGTCAGCGTGGCGTCAATCTTCTTGTGCGCTTCGAGCTGCATGTCGAACATCGTCTTCTGAGTCTCCTGCATGGTCTGGAACGCCTTGCGCGCCGCCGCCTCGTCCAAGGGACCCGGGCCGAACATGCCGTTCATGTGATAGCCCTGTTCGTGCATCGTGCCCATCTGCTGCCACATCGCCTTCGATGTTTCCTGCCGGATCGCGGTGATCTTCTTCTGCTGCTCGGCGCTGAATTTCAGGCCGGCGTAAGCCTCGTTGCCGTAGCCACCCATCATCCCGGGGCCCATGCCGTAGCCGCCCATCATCCCCGAGCCCATGCCGTAGCCGCCCATCGTGCCGGGGCCACTGCCATGGGGCTGTGCCATCGCCGCGCCTGAAAGAAAAACACTGGCCACCAGGGCCATCAATGCATGCTTCTTGTCCATCGTCTACTCCAAGATTCGAGAGAGTGAGTTTCGAGTCGGTCTGGGGCAAAGGCGCTGATGCCGCGTGCTCGTCACGCCGGTCGCCCGAGTTGGGCGCGCATCAGGCCGGTGTCTCCGTGTTCCAGCGCCAATAAATGAGGTCTCCAGCTTCGTGACCTCGGCCTTCGACAACCGCCATGCTTTCGGCAGGAAAGTGCCTCGACAGGATCGAAGATCACTGGATCACTTGCGCTTTTGCAGGACGGCCCATACAACGACGCCGACAGCGACGACCAGCAGGATCGGCCCCCAGTAGCCGTATCCACCCATCCAACCACCGCCCCACATGCCGCCACCATTCATCATGTGGCCGTTCTGCGCAAACGACACGCCACTGGCGAGCATCGACGCCGCACCCGCAGCCAGCGAAGTCTTGAACTTCATGGAACCTCCCGTGTGAAGTCGAACGCCTGGGTAACCGCTCCAGGCACTGGAGCGCAGGCAGACCAAGGTGCGCTGCCATGTCCGCTCATTGCGTGGGTCGATGTGAACGCACCCGCATGGCATGCGATTGCGCCGCGAAGAACTCGCGAAATGCACCCTAACCCACGTTGCTGCTGCAGTCTGTTCGGTAGCGGACAGTGAGGCTGCAGCGGACCGAGAAGTCGCGGCCAGCCTCGGTCGTTCGACCCGTGCTGCGTCGAAGAAATCTGCCGTGCCGAGCGGCTTCGTTGCGAAGGCCTTGATGCAGATCAACGCGGGTGATCACCGACCGGCGCGCCGGAATCCGGCATCTCGTCATGCACCCTGAAACTGAAACAGGCGCGCCACGGGTCGGCTACCAACCCTAACAGGCCCTAGCCGGAGCGACCGCGACCCGAGAAGTGCTTGTCAGTCAGGCGTCGGTCGATCAAATCCCTGGCGATCTCGAGCGCGTTGTCGGCAGCGCGCACCGCGGTCCCGAAGGACTCCTCCGGGAACTGCTGCCATGCCGAGTCGTGGGTTTGCGGCGAGTCCACGGAAAAGCTGGCGGTGAACTGCTTCGGCAGCGCGTGTTCGGGCAACTCCGACTCCGCCCATCGGGTGGTGATCGAGCAACCTCGGTACTGGGAACGCCGTTCGTTTGCCATGGGTCAGCCTCGACAAGCTGTTTGACAAGAGCATATGAGTCCCGATGGCTCATTGACAACCGTGCCGCGACCGAACAAGGTTCATGACGTTGGACGACCAACGCGGATGCTCAATGTCCGTTGGCGTACAGACGCAACGGCAGCGATCGAGTAACTTGATCTTGCGCGTTCGAGCCGGCGAATCGGGTCGACGCGGTGCAAGCTCGGGCAAGCTGACGAACGCTGCCGATTTGCCCTGGGATTCTGGATGCGGCGAGTGCCTGTACCATGGCCCGAACGTCTGGTCTGACCTCGGAGCGCCATCGATGCAATATCAAGAGGGCAATCCCATCGCGGACTCCCTGAAAGGCGCGGTAGCGGCTGGTGCGTCCTCCGACGAGGTGGCCGCGCTGGTCGCGGCGATGCTTCGCGGCATCGATCGAGCCCTGGCTCCCATCGTTGGCGAGCGGGGCGTGGCGGCGCTCTACACTCGCAGCCTGCATCTCGCCCGGGCCATGCATTCCGGGCTGCCGGCGAGCACGCAAGGATCCGAATTTGAGGTGGACGTCGCGGCACTGACCGCTGCCCTGGCAGCGCAAGGCTCCGAGGATGCCGCCGCCGCTGGCACCAATCTGCTGCAGGGCTTGGTTACTCTCTTGGTCAGCCTGATTGGCCAGTCGCTGACCGAGCGATTGCTTCGTCCCGTATGGGTCAAGTTTTTGAGCGAACCTTCCGACCGGGACACGAATTCATGACCAGCAAAGTAATCATCAACCGCCTGGTGACCGGTGTTCCCGGTCTCGACGAGATTCTGGGCGGAGGGCTTCCGGAGTTCTCGTTCAACGTGATCGCGGGCCAACCAGGCTGCGGCAAGACGACACTGGCTCACCAGATCATGTTCGCGCTGGCCACACCTGAGCGACCCGCCATCTACTTCACGATCCTGGGCGAGCCGCCACTGAAGATGCTGCGCTACCAGCAACAGTTCGACTTCTTCGATACCGAGGTGATCAATCGGACGGTGCGCTTCGTCAATCTCTCCGACGACGCGATGGCCGGTAATCTCGACCGTGTGCTCCAACGCATCGTCGACGAAGTGACGGCGCACGGGCCGGGGCTCGTCGTCGTCGACTCATTCCGATCGGTGGTGCAGGCCAGCGAGACGGACGGCAATCCGCACAACCGTTTGCAGCAGTTCGTGCAGCAACTGGGCGTGCTGATGACGAGCTGGGAGGCCACCACATTCCTGATCGGCGAGTACTTCACCGCGAATGAAGCCAACCCGGTGTTCACCGTCTCCGATGGATTGATCTGGCTGCGCCAGAGCATGCAGCGCAACTCGATGGTTCGCAAGATGGAGATCGTGAAGATGAGAGGGCAGCCCACTCTGCCCGGCCTGCACACGTTTCGCATCGGCGGCTCGGGCATCGAGGTGTATCCGCCGGCCGGCGTGGCGAACGACACCAACGTGATGGTGAAGGTAGACGCGTCGGCGCCCAGGCTTCGGATGGGCGTGCCCGGACTCGACGCGATGCTCGGGGGCGGGTTGCCGAAGAGCTACTCGTTGCTCGTTGCCGGGCCGTCGGGATCGGGCAAGAGCGTGCTGGCGGCCGCCTTCCTCGCCGAAGGGGCCCGAAATGGCGAGACCGGTGTCATCGCAGCCTTCGAGCAGCATCCGAATCGATCCCGCAACCGCATCGTCGCCGACCTGATCGCCGCCGGCAAGGTCGGCCTGGTCGAGAATCGCGCCGCCGATCTGTCGATCGACGAAGTCGTCTACATGTTGATGCGGGAAATTCAGCGACTCGGCGCCACCCGCGTCGTGATCGATTCGCTGTCGGGTTTCGAACTCGCTCTGGCGCCGACGTTTCGTGAGGACTTTCGCGAATCGCTGTCGAACCTCGTCACCGCGCTCGCTGGCGTCGGGGTGACCGTGCTGATGACCTCGGAACTCGAGGACCGCTACACCGACCTGCGCTTCAGCCCCTATGGCACGGCGTTCATGACGGACGCGATCATCGTGCAGCGCTATATCGAAGTCGACAGTCGTTTGCTTCGGGTGATGGCGGTCGTCAAGGTGCGAGCGAGTGCACATTCCGACCAATTGCGCGAGTTCAGCATCGATTCCGACGGAATTCAGATTGGCCAGATGCTCGCCGGCCAGGAGGGTTTGCTCGGGGGACGCCCGACCCGAAAGCCCGCTGCACCGTTGCGGCCAGTGGCTGCCAACGACTCCGATGGTTGACTCGCTGCGAGCATCTTCGACATGAACGGCGCATCGAACCTGCAAGGTAGTCCGTCGAACGGGGCCCAGGTGCGCCTTGTGAAGCTCAATGACCAGGTCTCGGCGATGCGTGCCGTGCTGGTGAAGCTGCTGCAGGAAGTGGTCGTGGCGGAGGCCCGTCTCGACCACGGCGAGTCGTGTCTGCTGTTGAAGGCCAATGAGCAACTGATCGTCAGCGCACTAGGTGCGCAGATGGAGGCCGACTCGGCCCACGGGGCGCTGGACGAAGCGTCCCGGGTGGGCGGTCTGGATCCGTTGACGGGGTTACCGAACCGGGCGGTCTTGCTCGATCGTTTCGAGCTGGCCATCGCCAGTGCCAAGCGCCACGGCAACCGGGTGGCGCTGCTGTTCCTGGACCTCGACGGGTTCAAGCAGATCAACGACGCGTTTGGCCATGAGGCGGGGGACCAGGCGCTGCAGCTGGTCGCCGACTGCCTGACGTCCCTGGTGCGTGAGACCGACACCGTCAGTCGCCACGGCGGTGACGAGTTCCTGGTGCTTCTGGCCGAAGTATCCAGCGCAGCCGATGCAGCCGTGGTCGCCGACAAGGTGAACGCGGCGTTGGCCGCGCATATCCCGCTTGACCGCCAAAAATTGCCGTTGAAGGCAAGCATCGGCATCAGCGTCTATCCCGAAGACGGAGAGTTTCCGAGCACGCTGATCGCCTGCGCCGATGCCGCGATGTACCTCGCCAAGAAAAAGGCGCGTGCAGGGGCCGGGCCCCATGATGAGCACGCATCAGTGAGTGCGACGCCATCATCCATTCAGCAGGGGACACGTCAGCGCGCCAAGTCGTTGTACGAAGCTGCGCACTTCGAGCAGGAGCAGCGACAGAGAGATCTTCGTGAAGCCAACGAGAGCCTGATTCTTGCCGCGCTGGGCGCGCAGGATCTTCTGGCTGCGGCGCAGGAGATGAGAGGCCGACAGGAGGAACTTCTGGGCATGATCGTCAAAGAGCTGAGCGACCCTCACGCTCCGATTCGCCTGGCCGCGTCGACACTGGGTCTTGCCGGGACCGAGCGCGCCCTGTTGCCGCGTGCTGAGGTGATCATCGAGGAACAGGCAGAGAGGTTGGCGCGAATGGTCAGGGAAGTGCTGAACCCGAAAGGCCAGTGAGACAAGCCGGGCCGGCACGCCCATTCCAGACGCGCCAAAGCGATCCGACGTGTCAGGATGCCGTGCGGGTCGGTAGCAGGCGGTCGTACTCGTTCTTGACCACCGCGTAGCACTCGCAGGCGCGGTGCTCGAGCCCCGTGCGGTCGAGCACGCTGATGCGCCCGTGCGCGTAGCGGATGAGGCCCGCCTGCTGCAGTTTTCCCGCGGCCTCGGTCACGCCCGCGCGGCGCACGCCGAGCATGTTGGCGATCAGCTCGTGCGTCATCTGGAGCTCGTCGCCTTGCAGGCGATCGAGGCTCAATAGCAGCCAGCGGCACAGTTGCTGGTCGAGCGTGTGGTGGCGGTTGCACACCGCCGTCTGCGACATCTGTGTGATCAGCGCCTGGGTATAGCGCAGCAGCAGGTGCAGTACCGGCGCACGGTTGAACTCCTCCTTGATCGTGTGCGATGCCAGCCGGAAGCCCTGGCCGGCGCTTTGCACAATGGCACGGCTGGGCGTCGATTCGCCGCCCATGAAGAGCGAGATGCCGACGAGGCCTTCGTTGCCGACGACCGCGATCTCCGCCGAAGCGCCGTCCTCCATCACGTAGAGCAGCGAGACGATCGCGGTGGTCGGAAAGTACACATGGCTCAAGGTGTTGCCGGACTCGTAGAGCACGTGGCCGAGCGGCATGTCCACCGCCTCGAGCTGACGCCGCCAGCGCGCCCACTCCGTAGCGGGCAGCGCGGCGAGCAGGTGGTTCTTGAGGGGGTCGGGTGCGAGGGCCAACTCGAGGGCTCCGGATGAGGGTGAGGGTTGCGATGGTGAAAACCACGCCCGAAGTTGTGCCAGGCAGTGTAGACGTCCGGCGCCCTGAGTTCGAGCCTGCACCTGCACAGGTCCTCG
>JBDSBD010000242.1:0-14329 GCA_039921765.1 Burkholderiaceae bacterium | reverse complement strand
CGCAGAGCGGCGGCTTCCAGGGCCTGTCGTTCTCGATCCCGATCAACGTGGCGCTGCAGGTGAAGGACCAGATCCTGGCCACCGGCAAGGTGGCGCACGCGCGCCTGGGCGTGACGATCCAGGACGTGAACCAGGCGCTTGCCGATTCGTTCGGGCTGAAGCGCCCGCACGGTGCGCTGGTGTCGAGCGTCGCGCCCGACACCGCCGCGGCCGCGGCCGGACTGAAGTCGGGCGACGTGATCACCGAGGTCAATGGCCAGGAGGTCGACCGCTCGGGCACGCTCTCGAGCCTGATCGGCATGTCGGCGCCGGGCACGCAGGTCAAGCTCACGGTCTGGCGCAATCACGATTCGCGCGAGATCGTGGCCAAGCTGGGCAGCGCCGACGACTCGGACGTGCAGGTCGCAGACGCCGACGGCAACGCGCTGCATGGCCAGCTCGGCCTGGCGCTGCGGCCGCTGACGCGCGACGAGCGCAAACAGGCGAGCGTCGAGCAGGGCCTGCTGGTCGAGAACGTCGCCGGCCCCGCTGCAAAGGCGGGCATCCAGCCGGGTGACGTGCTGCTCGCCATCAACGGGCGCACGGTGCAGTCGGTCGACGAGGTCAAGAGCGTGATCGCCAAGAAGCCCAAGAGCGTGGCGCTGCTGGTGGAGCGCGACGGCAACAAGATCTTCGTGCCGGTCAATCTCGGCTGAAGACGTGCGGGGCGGCGGGTGCGGTGCGCAACCGCGCGGCGCCCGGCGCCTCGTTCTGGCCGGCGCTGGCGCGCGCGGCTCTCGGTCGTGACGCGCTCAGGCGTCGGTATCGATGCTGAAAGGAGTTTTCATCATGAAGAAGTCGATCCGGATGTCAGCGGTCTCGTTTGCCAGCATGCTGGCCGCGGGACTGGCTCTGCAGGCCGAGGCGTCCACGACGCCGCTGCCCGCGGAGCAGACGCAGGGCAGCGTTGCCTATGTCTCGGGCGGGGTCTCGCAGGGCGAGGCGACGCGCTTCAAGGCGGCGTTCGAGAAGTACCCGCTGGTGGTCAAGCTGTTCGAGCACGCGCCCGACGGTGCGCGCGATCTCTACACCGCCGAGGCGGACGTGAAGATCGTCGATCCGAAGGGCACGGTGCTGCTCGACCGCAAGGCCGACGGCCCGTTCATGCTGGTGCGATTGCCGGCTGGCGACTATCGGGTGAGCGCGTCATTGAACGGCCACCGGATGGCGCCGCACGCCGTGCATGTGGCCGATGGCGGTCACGCGGACACGGTGTTCGTGTTTCCGGCCCACACCGGCTGAGCGGCACGGCGCGGGCCGCCCGTGCCCGCACCCGCGCCATGGCTGCAGCGCAGCGCCGGCGCCACCTCTTGGCGCGAGCCGCTGCGGCGAAGCGCCTGCTGCGCGGGCGGCTCAGTGCGAGGCCTGGTCCAGCCAGCCGCCGGCAAAGCCGGCGCGGCGCAGGCCCGTCGCGAGATGCGGGCACTCGCGCATCAGTCGCCAGGTGAGGCCGCTGCGGTGGTTCTCGATCATCATCACCGTCGGGCCCTGGTTGATGCCGAAGTGAAAGCGCGAGACCCAGCCGATCGGGTGCTCTCGATGGGCCGGGAAAGTGGCGTTGAACGACGCCTTGAAGCCGTATGGGTTGTCGATGTGCAACTGCAGGCGGCTCAGGTGCTCGAGGGTGGGCAGCACGATCTCGGGCGCAAACGGCAGGGACGCGGCTGCCGCCCACGGTGCGAGCGTTCCGTCGTCGGGCCCGTCGGGCACGCCGCGCGCCACATAGTCGAAGTAGACGCGCCCGCCCGCGCGCTGTCCGCGCCGGGTGGCGCCGGGGCCATCGCTTGCCGTGATGCCCCAGCAGAATTCGCCGTAGTGCTCGAAGTGGCGCGGATTGCGCATCGCGTAGCGCTGCTGCACCTGCGTGGCGCGCCGGCTGTTCTCGAAGTAGTCGCTCGCGTGGGCGCGCATGAAGGCGTCCTGGATGCCACGAAAGTCGATCCAGCAGTGCGACATCTGGTGGATGAACAGCGGGCCGGCGTGCAGGTACGCGATGCCCTCGACCTCGCGCCATTTGTAGCTCGAGGCCCACGCGTCATAGGCCAGCGGCGCCAGCGCATGGGTGGGTGAACCCAGGCCGAGCACATAGAGGATCAACGCCTCGTCGTAGCCGAGCCAGTGAAAGCGCAGGAAGCCGCTCCTGGGCTTCCAGCCGTGGCACAGCGCGGGGCCACCGGCCTGCATCCACGGCCAGTCGACGCGGCTGTAAAGAGCGTCGGCGAGGTCGCGCAATTCACGCTCGGCGGCCACCTCGCGCTTGAAGTAGTGCCGCGCCGCGAGCGCGCCGGCGACCAGCAACGCGGTGTCGATGCTCGAGAGCTCGCAATTCCACGCGCGCCGGCCGGTCTGCAGATCGAGGAAGTGGTAGTAGAAGCCCTTGTAGCCGGTGGCGCGGGGCGAGGTGCTCTGCTCGCTGGCCATCAGGAAACGCAAGGTGGCGAGGCTGCGTTGCAGTGCCGTCTCGCGCGCCATGAAGCCGCGCTCGACGCCGATCGGGTAGATGGTCAGGGCCATCCCGGTGGCCGCGATGCTCGCCGGCCAGCCGGGCTCGGTCTTGTCGAGCACCAGTCCGTTGGCTTCGTTGACTTCGTGCAGGAAATACTTGAATGCGCTGTGCTCCATCGCGTGGAGCATCGCGTCGCGGTCGTGCTGCTCCGAGGTCATGCCTGTCGTTTCCTCACAGATCGGTACGCAGCTTCCAGAGCTCCGGGAACAACACCACGTCGAGCATCTTGCGCAGATAGCCCACGCCGCTGGTGCCGCCGGTGCCGCGCTTGAAGCCGATGATGCGCTCGACCGTGGTGACGTGGCGGAAGCGCCAGAGCCGGAATGCGTCCTCGAGATCGGTCAGCTTTTCGCCGAGCTGGTACAGGTCCCAGTGCGCTTGCGGGTCGCGGTAGACGACGAGCCAGGCCTGCTCGACCGCATCGCTGCTCTCGTACGCGTGGGTCCAGTCGCGCTCGGTGTGCGAGGCCGGCACGGCCAGGCCATGGCGCGCGAGCAGGCGCAGCGACTCGTCGTACAGCGACGGCGCGCGCCACGCGGCCTCCACTCTCGCGAGAGTTTCAGGACGGTGCGCGTGAGGCTTGAGCATCGCGGCGTTCTTGTTGCCGAGCGAGAACTCGATGCAGCGGTACTGCCAGCTCTGGAAGCCGCTGCTGCTGGAGAGGTACGGGCGGATTGCCGAGTACTCCGGCGGCGTCATCGTCGCAAGTACGCTCCAGGCGGCCACGAGCTGCTCCATGATCTTGCTGGCGCGGGCAAGCATCTTGAAGGCACTGCCGAGCTCATCAAGCGTGACGCATTGCATCGCCGCGCCGAGCTCGTGCAGCAGCAGTTTCATCCACAACTCGCTGGTCTGGTGCTGCACGATGAACAGCATCTCGTTGTGGTTGGGCGAGCGTGGGTGTTGTGCGTTCAGTATCTCGTCGAGATGCAGGTAGTCGCTGTAGCTCATGTCCTTCGAGAAGTCGAGCTGGGCGCCTTCCTCGGCGACGATGCGTTCGGTGTCTTGGGTGGTGTTCATGGGGGTCTGGTTCAGGTCACTGCGGTGCGTTGGTTGAAGCGGGCCTCGCGCCATTCCCCGCTCGCGAGAACCTCGCGAAGTTGTTCGACCGCGTCCCAGGCGTCGCTGAAACGCGTGTACAGCGGTGTGAAGCCGAAGCGCAGCAGGTCGGCCGACGCTGCGTCGGCTGCGCGCGCAGGCCCAGCGTCGGGCCGCCCCGAGCGGGCCTGCACCTCGGCGGGGGATGACGCAGTAGCGTGCACCGGGGGCTCGATCCCCCCGGCGCGGAAGTCCCCGATCACGCCGCGTGCGATGAGTGCCTGCATGACGGCAAAGCCCTGGACATGCGCGAAGCTCACCTGGCTGCCGCGCAGCGCAGCCTCGCGCGGCGTGACGAGGGTCAGGCCGTGGCCGGCGCAGCGCGCTTCCACCAGCTCGATGAAGAGCGCGCTCAGCGCGAGCGACTTGGCACGCAGCGCGGCCAACCCGCCGAGGGCTTCGGCGGCGGTGAACACGGCCACACCGCATTCGAGCGCCGCCATCGCGAGCACCGGCGGGGTGCCGCACACGAAGCGCTGGATGCCCGGCGCCGGCCGGTAGTCGGGCGTGAACTCGAACGGCGCAGCGTGACCGAGCCAGCCCGAAAGCGGCTGACGCCACTGTTCGCGGTCCATGCGCCGCAGGTGGCGCGAGTGGGCCCAGACGAAGGCCGGCGCGCCCGGGCCGCCGTTGAGGTATTTGTAGCCGCAACCCACCGCGAAGTCGGCGGCTTCGCTCGTCGGGGCGTCAACGCCGACGCCGCCGGCGTTCAGATCCAACGGCACCGCGCCGGCCGAGTGCGCCAGATCCCAGACCACGAGCGCGCCGGCCTTGTGCGCCGCGCGGGTCACCTGAGCCATGTCGTGCATGCGTCCGGTGCGGTAGTTGACATGCGTGAGCATCAGCACCGCGAGCTCGTCGTTCAGGTGCGCCGCCAGATCTTCGGCCTCGATCAGCTCGAGCGTGAAGCCATGGGCGCGTGCGAGCGTGTCGGCGATGTACAGATCGGTCGGGAAGTTGCTGCGCTCCGAAACGATGCGCGTGCGCGTCGGCGCGTCGGCCTTGCAGATGGCCAGCGCCGCGCTCAAGGCCTTGTACAGGTTCACCGAGGTCGAATCGCCGACGATCAGCTCGTCCGTGCCCGCACCGACCAGCGGCGCAATCGCATTGCCGATGCGCTTCGAGAGGTCGATCCAGCCGGCCGTGTTCCAGCTGCGGATCAAGCCCTCGCCCCACTCCTGCTGCACGACCTGCTGGACCCGCGCCGCGGTCGCCTTGGGCAACGCGCCGAGCGAGTTGCCGTCGAGGTAGATCACGCCGTCGGGCAGCGCGAATTCGCTGCGCAGCGCGGCCAGCGGGTCAGCGGCGTCGAGTGCGGCGCAGTCGGATCGAGTCTTCATCTCATCTCCTTCAGTTCTCTGAGCACGGCGCGCACCGGCGAGGCGTCGGCCTGCATCAGCTTGAGCGGCAGCGCAATCAGTTCGTAGTCGCCTTCGGGCACCGCGTCGAGCACCAGGTTCTCGAGCACGCGCAGGTCGTGCTCGAGCAGCAGGTGATGGCTGGGAAGCAGCTTGCTGTCGGCCGGATCGACCGATGGGCTGTCGATGCCGACGAGCCGCACGCCCAGTGACGCGAGCCATGAGATGGTTTCTGGCGCGAAGGCCGCGAACTCGCCCGTCCAGGCCGTGGGAGCCTTCATCCAGGTGCGCACCAGCACGCGCGCCGGCAAACTGGCCACGGCGTGCGCGAGGTGCTCGGGCCGGACCAGCGGGCCGCAGGCCATCGCGTGGATGACGCGGCACGGTCCGAGATAGGGCGCCAGATCGACCTCGCCGATCGTGGGCGCGCCATCGGCATAGTGGCGCGGCGCGTCGGCATGCGCGCCGGTGTGTGGCGACAGCGTGATCGCGCTCACGTTCACCGGGCAGCCCGGGCCGATGCGGGCTGCCCACTGTTGCGAGTAGGTCGTGTCGCCGGGAAACAGCGGCGAGTCGGGCGCGATCGGCGCAGAGATGTCCCACAGGCGTTCCATGGGACGAAGTTAGCACCGGGATCCGGCGCGTGGTGTCGGTTATTTGAGACGACCGCGAGCGCGTTGTGCCGTGCCTCGCCATCGCCAGCCCGTGCGCCCGAGCAGCCGATCCGTCATCAGCGCCCTCTGCACGGGCTTGGGGGGCGGTTCCGAGCTGCGCCCTCACGGGCGCGTCACCTCTCTTGTGCGATGCGAGTCCCCACCGAAACACGATGCCGGCCCGTGCGGGCCACAGGCTCGGCCTTCAGCCGATCCTGCCGAGCAAAAGGTACTCCATCAGGGCCTTTTGCACGTGCATCCTGTTCTCGGCCTCGTCCCAGACCACCGACTGCGGACCGTCGATCACCTCGGCCTCGACCTCCTCGCCGCGGTGCGCCGGCAGGCAGTGCATGAACACGGCATCGGGCAGCGCCGTGGCCATCATCTTGCGGTCGACGCGCCAGTCGGCGAAGGCCAGCCGTCTCGCCTCGTTCTCGGCTTCAAAGCCCATGCTGGTCCACACGTCGGTGGTCACCAGGTGGGCACCCCGGCAGGCGTCGATCGGACTCTTGAAGACCTGATAGCACGCCGTGTCCGTGATGCCGGCCAGCAGCGGGTCGATCTCGTAGCCGCTGGGCGTGCTCACGTGCACCGTGAAGCCGAGGATCTCGGCCGCCTGCAGCCAGGTGTGGGACATGTTGTTGCCGTCGCCGACCCACGCCACCACCTTGCCGCGCAGGCTCTCGAGCGCTTTCCCATGGGCGCCGCGCGGGCCGCGGTGTTCGATGTAGGTGAACAGGTCCGCGAGTATCTGGCACGGGTGGAACTCGTTGGTCAACCCGTTGATCACCGGCACGCGCGAATTGGCTGCGAAGGCTTCGAGCTTGGTCTGCTCGAAGGTGCGGATCATCACCAGATCGACCATGCGGCTGATCACGCGCGCGCTGTCTTCGATGGGTTCGGCGCGGCCGAGCTGGCTGTCGCCGGTGGTCAGGTTCACGACCGAGCCGCCCATCTGGTACATGCCGGCCTCGAAGCTGACGCGCGTGCGCGTGCTCGCCTTCTCGAAGATCATCGCCAGGGTGCGGTCCACCAGCGGCGTGTACTTCTCGTAGTTCTTGAAACGCTTCTTGATGATCGCGGCACGCTCGAACAGGTAGGCGTACTCCTCGGCGCGCAGGTCCTTGAACTGTAGATAGTGCTTGAGCAGGCTCATGCCGGGTTTCATCACGCGGGTTCGGCGAGGAAGGCTTTGACGAGTGGCGCAAGGATGGCGACGATCTGCGCGGCTTCGTCGGCACTCAGGATCAGCGGCGGTACGAGCCGGATCACGCGGTCGGCCGTGACGCTGACCATCAGCCCCGCCTGCGCGGCGCGACCGAGCAGCACGCCACAAGGCCGGTCGAGCTCGATGCCGATCATCAGTCCCTGGCCGCGGATCTCGGCGACCCCTTTGACTCCAGCGAGCTCGCGCTCGAGCCCGCCCTTGAGCGCGGCCCCCACGCTCGCGGCGTTCGCGAGCAGGCCCTCTTCCTCGACGATGCGCAGGGTCTCGATGCCGGCACGCATCGCCAGCGGATTGCCACCGAACGTGGTGCCGTGGTTGCCCGGGCCGAGCACGTGGGCCGCCTTCGGACCGCACACCACCGCGCCGACCGGCACACCCGAGGCCAGGCCCTTGGCCAGCGGCATCACGTCGGGCTTGATGCCGGCCCACTGGTGCGCGAACCACTTGCCGGTGCGGCCCATGCCGCACTGCACCTCGTCGAGCATCAGCAACCAGCCGTTGGCGTCGCAGATGCGGCGCACCGCCTGCAGGTACTCGACAGTGGCGGGGCGGATGCCGCCCTCGCCCTGGATCACCTCGAGGAACACCGCGACCACATTCTTGTTCGTGGCTGCAACCTTCTCGATCGCCGCAGCGTCGTTCAGTGGTACCCGCACGAAACCCTCGACCAGCGGGCCGAAGCCGGCCTGCACCTTCGGGTTGCCGGTGGCCGACAAGGTGGCGATCGAGCGACCGTGGAAGGCCGCTTCATAGACCACGATCTCGGGGCGATCGATGCCCTTGTCGTGGCCGTACTTGCGCGCAATCTTCAGCGCCGCCTCGTTGGCCTCCAGGCCGGTGCTGCAGAAGAACACATTGGTCAGGCCCGAGAGCTCGCACAGTTTGGCGGCGAGCCGCTCCTGCATCGGCATCTGGTAATAGTTGGAGCAGTGGATGAGCTTGCCGATCTGCTCTTGCAGCGCCGGCACCAGTTTCGGATGCGCATGGCCCAGCGTGTTGACGGCAATGCCGCCCAGGCCGTCAAGGTACTTCTTGCCATCGGTGTCCCAGACCCAGCAGCCGCGGCCGTGTGACAGCGCCATCGGCAGTCGCCCATAGGTGTTCATCACGTGGGGTTCGGTCGAGGCGGGCACGGCGGGCAACTTGTCCGGGGCATTCATGGCGGCACTCCGTAAGGCATGGCGGCTGAGACGAAAAGGCGGGGTCCAATGGCACGGGCGGGAGTGCCTGGCAAACAACAGCTCCCGCCCGCGGCCCATTCTAGATCGCGCTCAAGCACCCTCAAGCCTGTGCCGGAAATGCCGATGACGATCGGATGCAAGCCTTGAACCCGGGCGCAGGGCATGCTGCGCTGCAGCACCGACACGGCACAATGGCGCGTTGCGCAAAGCGCATGCTGTGGACCGAGCGTCCTGCCTGGCCAGATTACTGGCCAGGGTTGCGCGAGCGGCCGAACCCGATGACCGAGCCCACGCCCAAACCCAAGCCACGCGAGTTTTTCATCCAGGGTGTCACGCTGGAGGGCAAGTCGTTTCGCCCGAGCGACTGGGCCGAGCGGCTGGCCGGCGTGATGGCGTGCTTTCGTCCGGGCGGCGTGCGCAGCGGCATCGATGCCTTCATCGGCTACTCTCCGTACTGCGTGCCGCGCCTCATCAACGGCGTGAAGTGCGTGATCGTCAACGAGGCGCTGCGCGACATCGAGCCGATGGCCTGGGACTTCGTGATGCACTTCGCCCGCGACAATTCGCTGCAGGTGGCCGAGGCCTGCCTGCTGCCGGAGCAGCCGCCGAAGAAGGTGTGAGGGGTGGCCCTGGGCCAGGGCCGGCCCTCAGCTCGCGTTCTCGATCTCGGACGACCGAGGTTGGCGACGAGATTCGGGGGAACCACCACGCCATCGATGACGGCCGCGCCTGATGGGCGCCAAAAAAAGGGCTCGCATTGCGAGCCCTTCTTGTTCCGGCCGAAGCCAGAAGATCAGGCAGCCGAAGGCGTGGTGGCCGTGGCGAGCGCCTTGACCTTGGCCGACAGGCGGCTCTTCTGGCGTGCCGCCTTGTTCTTGTGGAACAGACCCTTGTCAGCCACCGAGTCGATCACCGACTGGGCCGACTTGAACAGCGCGGTCGCTTTTTCCTTGTCACCCGCGATAACGGCCTTTTGCACGTTCTTCACGACGGTGCGGAACTTGGAGCGCAGCGCCGTATTGGCGGCGTTCAGCTTCGCGTCCTGGCGAACACGCTTCAGACCCGAAGCGATGCGGACGGTCTTTTTCTTGGCTTTGGTGGCAGTGGCCATGCTGTATTGCTCTATATCCAGAGTTTGGCAAAGAGGGCGACTATAGCATTTACCGCGCCACCTGACCATCGGGCTCGCGTCAGGTTGGTGGGCACTACCTATAATCCGCGCGGTTCTCCTTTGCGACTTCCCCGCTGCAACTGGCCCGGGGCGACGCCATCCTCGTTCATGAACCTGCTGCGGGCCGCCTCCACGATATCGCTGTTCACGCTGGCCTCGCGCGTCTCGGGGTTGGCGCGCGAGGTGATCGTCGCCTCGATGTTCGGGGCTGGGGCGAGTGTGGACGCGTTCAACGTCGCGTTCCGCATCCCGAACCTGCTGCGCCGGCTGTTCGGCGAGGGCGCGTTCAGCCAGGCCTTCGTACCGGTGCTGGCACAGACCCGCGCACTCGAGGGCGATACGGCCACCCATCAGCTGATCGACGCGGTGGCGACGATCCTGTTCTGGGCGCTGCTGGCCACCTGCGTGGTGGGCGTGCTGGCCGCGCCGGTGATCGTCTGGCTGATCGGCGCCGGCCTGGCGCATTTCGACGCCGCAGTCGTGATGACGCGTCTGATGTTTCCCTACATCGGCTTCATCTCGCTGGTGTCGCTGTCGGCTGGCGTGCTCAACACCTGGCGGCGTTTCGCGGTACCGGCGGCCACCCCGGTCTTGCTCAATCTCTCGATCATCGCAGCGGCGTGGTGGCTCGCGCCGCGCCTTGCACTCCGGGGACTCGATCCGATCTACGCGCTGGCCGGCGGCGTCATGCTCGGGGGCGTGCTGCAACTCGCGCTGCAGCTGCTGGCGGTGCGGCGCATCCACGGCCTGCCGCACATCGGCTGGCGCGTCGCGTCGGTGCGTGCGGCATGGGCGCATCCAGGCGTGGTGCGCATCCTGCGCATGATGGGGCCGGCGCTGATCGGCGTGTCGGTCGCGCAGCTGTCGGTGATGATCAACACCCAGATTGCGTCGCACCTGGGTGTGGGCGCGGTGTCGTGGCTCAGCTACGCCGATCGGTTGATGGAATTCCCGACCGCGCTGCTCGGCGTGGCGCTCGGCGTGGTGCTGATCCCTCAACTCTCGGACGCACAGGCCAAGCGCGACGTGGCCGCCTATTCGGGCATGCTCGACTGGGGCCTGCGGCTGGTCCTGCTGCTCGCGCTGCCGTGCACGGCAGCGTTGCTCGTGTTCCCCGAGGCGCTCGTGGCCGTGCTGTTCCAGCGCGGTGCCTTCACGGCCGACGCGGTGCCCAAGACGGCCGAGGCACTGGTCGGCTATGGCGTCGGGCTCGTGGGCATCGTCGCGGTGAAGATTCTTGCGCCCGGCTTTTACGCACGCCAGGATGTACGCACGCCGGTACGCATTGCGATCGTCGTGCTGGTGCTCACGCAGTGCATGAACCTGGCGTTCGTGCCGTACTTCCGGCACGCCGGCTTGACCCTGTCGATCAGCATCGGCGCGCTGATCAATGCGCTCTGGCTGTTCATCGGGCTGCGACGCGCCGGCTGGTACACGCCGGAGCCGGGCTGGGGTCTTTTCACGTTGCGCGTGGTCTTTGCCACCTTGCTGCTCGGCGCGTTGCTGGCGTGGGCCGCGCACGCGATCGACTGGGTCGGCCTGGTCACGCACGAGCTGCGTCGAATCGGCCTGCTCGCGGCCTGCCTTGGCGGGGCGGCGCTGCTGTACTTCGGCACGTTGGCGGCCACGGGTCTGAAGCCGCGTCACTTCATGCGTCGCAGCTAAACTCCGAACCATGCCGGCCCCCCTGCAGTTCGAAACGCCCACCGCGCTCGAATACTTCGCGTCGCTGGTGGCCGAAGACGCGAGCCTCTCTCTCATCGAGGCGGCGGCGTCGATCGCGCAGGACGAGTTCCCGGGGCTCGACACCCAGGCCGTGCTGGCCGACATCGACGCTCTCGCGGTCAAGCTCAAGCGCCGCTTTCCGACCGACGCGGTGCCGGTGCAGCGGCTGCGTTGGCTGAATCGCTTCTTCTTCCAGGAACTCGGGTTTGCCGGCAACATCAACGACTACCACGATCCGCACAACAGCTATCTGCACCGCGTGCTCGCGACGCGGCGAGGCATCCCGATCACGCTTGCGGTCCTGTACATCGAGCTGGCCACGCAGATCGGCC
Organism: Burkholderiaceae bacterium; assembly: GCA_039921765.1. GTDB lineage: Bacteria > Pseudomonadota > Gammaproteobacteria > Burkholderiales > Burkholderiaceae_C > JBDSBD01. Next base: position 3,038 of record JBDSBD010000242.1, on the reverse strand, counting down.
TCACGGCGCGCGGGGTCTCGTTCCCCGGCCACTTCCTGGTCAAACTGCGCATGCCGCAGGGCGAGGTCGTGATCGACCCGTTCACCGGCCAGTCGCTTTCGCGCGACGAGCTGGAGGAACTGCTCGCGCCTTACAAGCGCGAACGCGGGCTGCAGGGCCAGTTCGATGTGCCGCTGGGGCTGTTCCTGCAAGCTGCGCCGGCGCGCGACGTGGTCGCGCGCATGCTGCGCAACCTGAAGGAGATCCACCGCGCCGCGGCCGACGCGCCGCGCCTGCTCGCGGTGCTCGAACGCCTGGTGGTGCTGCTGCCGCAGGCCTGGGACGAGCGTCGCGACCGAGGCCTGGTCTGCGCCGAGCTCGGGCTTCAGGATGCCGCGGCGCGCGATCTGATTGCCTATCTGGACAATGCTGGCGACGCCACGGACCGGGCCCATGTGGCGGACCGACTCGCTGCGCTCGGCCGCGACGGTTCGCCGCGCCTGCATTGATCCCGACCCCGATGCACCCTGCCTCTCGCGCCGTCATACGCCGCATCGCAACCGCATGACTTTCACCTCTGCCCAGCGCCAGACCTTCACCTGGATCGCGCTCAGCCTGCTCGGACTGCTGCTGATCTGGCTGATCGGGCCGGTGCTCACGCCGTTCGTGGTCGCGGCGGTGCTCGGGTATGTGCTGCACCCGGCCGTCGAGCGCGTCGCGCGGCGCCGCGTTCCGCGTGTGGTCGCGGTGGCGCTGGTGGAAACCCTGGCGATCATCGCGGCACTGACCGTTCTGCTGGCAATCGTGCCGATTCTGTCGCAACAGTTGCCGCTGCTGCGCGAGCAGATCCCGCTGCTGGCCGATCGCCTGAATGAGGGGCTCTCGCCGTGGCTTGCGCGATTCGGTATCCATGTCTCGCTTGACACGGCCAGCATCAAGAGGTTCGTGCTGACCTACCTGGACGCGAACTTTGACGAGTCGATGACGACGGCCCTGAGCTCGGCACGCATCGGCGGCAGCATTCTGCTTGCCGTGGTGGGCAACGCGGTGCTCGTGCCTGTGGTGCTGTTCTATCTGCTGCTGGACTGGCCGAACCTGATGCACCGGTTTGCCGCGTTGGTGCCGCCGCGCCTGCGCGACCGTGCCAATGACTTTGCCGCCGAATGCGACAGCGTGCTCGGCCAGTACCTGCGCGGCCAGTTGCTCGTGATGCTGATCCTGGCGGCCTACTACAGCATCGGTCTGTCGCTGTTCGGCTTCGACCTGGCGGTGCCGGTGGGCGTGTTCACGGGTTTGGCGATCTTCATTCCTTACGTTGGCTTCGGCCTCGGGTTGGTGCTCGCGCTGATCTCGGCCGTGCTGCAGTTCAGCGGCTGGCACGGCGTGATCGGGGTGGCGGTGGTCTATGGCATCGGCCAGCTTTTCGAGAGCTTCTTTCTGACGCCGCAACTGGTCGGCGAGCGCATCGGCATGAGCGCGATCACGGTGATCTTCGCGCTGCTCGCATTCGGCCATCTGTTCGGCTTCATCGGCGTGTTGATTGCACTGCCGGTCAGCGCTCTGCTGGTGGTCGCGGTGCGGCGCCTGCGCACGCTCTACCTCGGCAGCCGGCTCTACCTCGGATGAAGCAGATTCCGCTCGCGATCGGAACCGAGGCGGTGCAGAGCTTCGACAGTTTTCTCGCCGGCGCGAACGTGCAGGCGGTGGTGCACCTGCAGGCCTTGGGCACGCAATCCGCGCCGGTCTATCTGTGGGGCGGGCACGGCAGTGGCAAGACCCACCTGCTGCGCGCGCGCGTCCATCAGGCTCAGCAGCAGGGCGCACGGGCGGGCTATTTCTGCCCGAACGATCCCCCGCCCTGGCGATTCGATGCGGGCTGGGCGCTGGTCGCGATAGACGACTGTGACGCGCTCGACGCCGCGCAGCAGCACGCCGCTTTCACGCTGTTCCTGGACGCCGTGGCCGGCGCCGTTCCGGTGCTCGCGGCCGGCTCGGTGCCGCCCGTCGATCTGCCGCTGCGCGAAGACCTGCGCACCCGCCTCGGCTGGGGCCATGTGTTCGCGTTGCAACCGCTCGCAGAGCCCGAGGTGCGTGGCGCGCTGCGGCGTGAAGCCGACCGGCGCGGCGTGTTCCTCTCCGACGAAGTGATGGATTACCTGATGACGCGTTTTGCGCGGGATCTGAGCCACCTGATGGCCCGGCTCGACCGGCTCGACGAGTTCTCGCTCGCCACCAAGCGCGCGATCACGGTGCCGCTGCTCAAGCAGATGCTGGCCGAGGACCAGGCGTGACGAACCTGTGCCTGTTCGATCTCGACGACACGCTGTTGCCGATCGATTCCGATCACGCCTGGGGCGAGTTCGTGGTGCGCCTGGGCTGGGTTGACGCGGCCGACTTCAAACGTCGCAACGACGCGTTCTATGCCCAGTACCAGGCCGGCGCGCTCGACATCCACGAGTACATTGCGTTCGCCACCGAACCGCTGCGCGCGCGCAGCCTCGCCGAAGCCCGTGCCGCCCACGCGCGCTTCATGCACGAGGTCATCGCCCCCGTGCTTCGTCCGGTGGCGCTCGAGCTGGTGCGCGAGCACCAGGCGCGCGGCGACCGCGTGGCCCTGGTGACGGCCACCAACGACTTCGTCACCACGCCGATCGCGCACGCTCTGGGCATCCCGGATTTGATCGCGGTTCGGCTCGAGCGCGGCGCCGGGGGTACGATCACGGGCCGCGTCGAAGGCACACCGAGCTTTCGTGAAGGCAAGGTGGCACGGGTCGGCGAATGGCTGCGCGAGGGTGGTCGGGACTGGGCCGACTTCGCGGCGATCAGCGTCTACAGCGATTCCGTGAACGATCTGCCACTGCTCGAGCGGGCCACCGACCCGGTCGCCACCAACCCGACCCCAGCGCTGGAGGCTTTGGCGCACGAGCGCGGCTGGCGCATCCTGAAACTCTTCGAATGATCAAGAAACTCATCGACAAACTGCTTGGAAGACCGGCCAGCGCCGGCGCATCGCGCCGGGGCATGGCCAAACGTGTCGAGGTGCCCAAGAGCGAGCACGG
>JBDSBD010000241.1:0-4027 GCA_039921765.1 Burkholderiaceae bacterium | reverse complement strand
GGCCAGCCGCGCTCGAGACGCGCGCGCGGATGGCCGCCGGCGCGATCCGCGGCATAGATGCCCGGGATGCGCAGCAAGGTCACGCGCACGCCGAAGGCGCGGCCAAACCAGCGCAGCCGACATTCGGCATCGACGCGGCGGCGCGCCCGTTCGGTGGCCGGCTTGAGCGCGCGGGTCTCGTCGATGCGTGCGCCGCCACAGTCGCCGTAGACGCCGCTGGTGCTGGCGTAGACGATGCGCCGCACCCGGCCCTGGCGTGCCAGTGCCTGCAGCAGCGCCGCGGTGCGCGGGTCGCGCGTGCCGCGCAGCGGCGGCGGCGCGAGATGCAGCACCGCGTCGGCCAGGCCGGCGAGGCGCGCGAGCGTCGCCGGTTCATCGAGATTGCCGATCAACGGCAGCACGCCCGCCGCGCGCAAGGCCTGGACACGATCCGGGCTCGAGCTCAGTGCCAGCAGCCGCCAGCGGCCGCGCAGCAGGGCCGCCACGCGCAGCCCGATATCGCCGCAGCCCACGATCAGCAAGACCGGGCGTCTGAAGCGAGAGGGAGTGGCGGACACGGCGAATCGAGGGGAATTGAAGGTGCGGGCAAAATCCGGCATCAGTTTAAGAGCACTTGCCCCCATGACCTTCACCGTCACCGTGCAGCCGAGCGGCCGCAGTTTCAACGTCGATCGCGACGAACCCGTTCTCAGCGCCGCGATCCGCCAGGGGGTGGGCCTGCCCTACGGCTGCAAGGACGGCGCCTGCGGCTCCTGCAAGAGCCGGCTGATCGAAGGCCGCGTGATCCACGGCGCGCACCAGTCCAAGGCCTTGAGTGCCGAAGAGGAGGCCGCGGGCTGGATCCTGACCTGCCAGTCGGTGGCACAGACCGACCTGGTGGTGGAAGCGCGCACCGTGCCCGGCGCCGGCGAGTACCCGATCCGCAAAATGCCCACGCGCGTGACCCGCATCGAGCGGCGAGCGCCCGATGTCGTGGTGCTGCAGATGCAGTTGCCGGCCAATGACCGGCTCCAGTACCGGGCCGGCCAGTACGTCGAGTTCATCCTGCGCGACGGCGCGCGACGCAGCTACTCGATCGCCAACGCACCGCACACCCAGGACGACCAACCCGGGATCGAGCTGCACCTGCGCCACCTCCCCGGCGGCAAGTTCACCGACCACGTGTTCGGTGCGATGAAGGAGCGCGAGATCCTGCGCATCGAAGGCCCGTTCGGCAGCTTCTTCCTGCGCGAGGACAGCGAAAAGCCGATGGTGCTGCTGGCCTCGGGCACCGGTTTCGCGCCGATCAAGGCGATCATCGAACACCTTCAGCACACCGGCAGCCAGCGCCGCGCCGTGCTGTATTGGGGTTGCCGCAGCAAGGCGGACCTGTACCTGCACGACTGGGCGCTGCAAGCGGCCGACGCGTTGCCGAACCTGCGTTACGTGCCGGTGCTCTCCGACGCCCGGCCGGAAGACGCATGGGAAGGCCGCACCGGTCTCGTGCATCACGCGGTGATGCTCGACCAGCCCGACCTGACGAGTTGGCAGGTCTACGCTTGCGGCGCGCCGATCATGGTCGATTCGGCGCGGCGCGATTTCACGCTGAAGTGCGCCCTCCCCGGCGACGAGTTCTATGCCGACGCGTTCACCACCGAGGCCGACAAGCACGGCGGCTAGAACTGCGCCGCGCGGCGCCACGCCGTAGCCGAGCGCCTGGCCCCCACCACTCCCGACTCCCGACCGACCCGAGGAAATTCGATGCAACGACGACACTTCACCCTGGGCGGCGCACTGGCGCTCGGCCTGGCACAGACCGGCCCGGCGCTTGCGCAAGGGCGCCCGATCCACCTGATCGTGCCCTACCCGCCCGGCGGCCCGCTCGACATCATCGCGCGCACACTGGCCGACAAGGCGGCCGGCAGCCTGGGCTCGGTGATCGCTGAGAACCGCCCCGGCGCGGGCGGCAATCTGGGCGCCGACATGGCCGCACGGGCCGCGCCCGACGGCCACACCATCGTGATGGGTGCGGTGGCCACGCACGCGATCAATCCCTGGCTGTACGCGAAGATCCCCTACGACCCGATCCGCGACTTCACGCCCATCACGGGCGTTGCGCAGGTTCCCAACGTGCTCGTGATGAGCACCGCGACCGCCACCCGGCTCGGCATCAAGAGTGTCGCCGACCTCGTGGCCTACGCGAAGCAGCATCCGGGCACGCTCAACTACGGCTCGGGCGGCAACTGCAGTGCCGGCCATCTGGCGGGCGAGATGTTCAAGGCCCAGGCGGGAGTGTTCATGGTGCACATCCCGTACGCCGGCGGCAACCCGGCCCAGCTCGCGCTGGTCTCGGGCCAGGTCGATCTGAACTTCGACAACCTGGCCTCCGCTTCGGCGAACATCCGCGCCGGCAGGTTGCTCGCCATCGCGGTCACCACACGCGCGCGCTCGAGCGCGATGCCCGAGCTGCCGACGATTGCGGAGGCCGGGCGCACGCTGGGCCTGGCCGACTTCAACATCAACACCTGGTTCGGCCTGTTCGGCCCGGCCCGGATGGCCCCCGAGGTGACGCAGCGGCTGAACCGGGCCTTCGTCGATGCGCTCGGCTCGCCCGAGCTGAAGGCGCGCTTCACCAGCCTGATGGCCGAGAGCATCGCCTCGACACCCGAGCAATTCGGCGCGTTCGTGAAGAGCGAACTCGCCAAGTACGAAAAGCTCGTGAAGGCGAGCGGCGCGAAGGTCGGCTGAATCCCGGCAACGGATCCATGCCCGCAACGTCCGGTGCGCCGATGCGCCTGTCCCGTCCGCCGATGCAAGCCGAGTCGCCGACGCGAAGCGTCTGCGAAGCCGGGCCGCGCGCGCCCGGCGGGGCGCAGGCAACGCTGCGGTTCGCGCGGCGGCGGCAACTGTTTTCGGTGTTGGCCGCGCTGTGCGTGCTGCCGGTGTGCGGTCAGGCCCAGAGCGACGCCTTCGGCCTGGCGCCGCTGATGCAGTTGCTCGCGCAGACACGCAGCGGCGCGGCGCGCTTCACCGAACGGCGCACGGTGGCGATGCTCGAGCGCCCGCTCGAATCGTCGGGGCAACTGTGGTTCGAGGCGCCCGATACCTTTGTGCGCGAAACCTCGAAGCCGCGCATCGAGCGCTTCGCCGTCGTCGGCAACGCGGTCACGATCACCCAGGGTGGCCGCAGTCGCACGCTGGCGCTCGATTCCGTGCCCGAGGCCGGCATCATCGTCGAGGCGATCCGCGCCACGCTGACCGGCAATCGGGCCGCGCTCGAACGCCACTTCGAGGTCCGCGTGTCCGGCCAGGCCGAACGCTGGACCCTGGAGCTGGTGCCGCTCGATGCGCGGCTGCGCGCTCAGGTCGCCACGCTGCGGTTGAGCGGGCGGCGCGCGCAGGTGCACGAGCTGCGCGTCACGCTCGCCGACGGCGATCACTCGGTGATGACGATCGAGCCACTCGACGCCACCGCTGCGGCCAGCGCACCGCGCTGACGCCTGGCCATGCCGGGCGGCCGCTTCACGCGCTCGATGCCGCGGCTGGCGCGCACCGCGCCGTTGCTGTGGCTGATGTTCGTGATCGCCGCGGTCACGATCGCGGCGCGCACGACCTACGTGGCCGATCTCTCGGCATTCCTGCCGTCCGCGCCAACCCCCCATCAGCGCGTGCTGCTCGATCAGTTGAAGCGCGGCGTGGCCGCGCGGCTGCTGCTGATCGGCATCGAAGGCGGCAGCGCGGCAACCCGAGCCGATGCGTCGCGCGGGCTCGCGCAGAGCTTGCGCGCCGACGCTGCGTTCGACGCTGTGCACAACGGCGATAGCGCGCCCTATGCCGAGGGCGGCCGCGTCCTGTTCGAACACCGCTACCTGCTCAGCCCGGCGATCGATGCGCAGCGCTTCACGGTGGCCGGCCTGCGCGTGGGCCTCGCCGACACGCTCGCGCTGCCTCTCCCACACCCTCGACCAGGTCGCCGAGCACGGCTGGGTGCACCACATCCCGCGGCTGATGGTGCTCGGGTCCTACGCCCTCCAGCGCGGGTGGGCGC
>JBDSBD010000240.1:0-4701 GCA_039921765.1 Burkholderiaceae bacterium | reverse complement strand
GGCGGCATGATGGGCTGGATGATGGGCGGCGGCATCGGTGGCGGTTACGGCGGAGGTGGGTTCGGTGGTGGCGGTGGCGGCTACGCGGTCGCCGCCGGGATTGGCGGCGGCTTGCTGTGGGCACTGGCCGCGTCGCTGGTGGCGCAGGTCTATCTGCTCGGCCTCAACATGGTCTATCTGCGCGTTACCGACGGACTGGACGCCGGCGCCGCCGAGGCGGCGATGCGCTCGCGGCTCGACGATGCCAAGCGTCGCGCCACCGATCTGGGCCAGAAGGCCCGTGACGCGGCCGAGCGTGCCCGTGACCAGGCTCGCCAATCCGTGTCGTCGTCGACCCAGGCTGCCAGCACGGCGAAAGAAGCCGCCGCGGCACCGGCGGCGCACCCGCAGCCCGCATCGAGTGCGACTCCGGCGTCTGGGTCCGGACTCGCCTCCAACCCGACGATCGAGACCCCTGCAGCCGCAACGCCATCGCCTGTGCCCCCACCTCATGCCTGTCCGCAATGCCACTCGGCGGTGAGCGCGGACGATGCTTTCTGCGGTGTCTGCGGCCACAAGCTGAAGTAAGCCCGCGGCGGCACGGCCTGCGCCCGGAAGAACGTGCGGGCCGAGGAATCGGAAAGCGATTCGATGCCCGCATGGCTCGCGCATCGGGCGCGCTCGGCTCAGACCGACCGGGCGCGGGATCCTGAGCCGGGATGAGCAGGACCGCGGCCCCACCCGGCCTGGAGTGCCGCCGTGACCGGCCGATCAGTGCTGCGTCGCCGATCCCGGCAGTTGGTCGCGACCGGGCGTGAAGAGTTCGCACACGTCGATCGGGTCGAAGTGGTATTGCAGGCCGCAGAAGTCGCAACCGATCTCGACCCGGCCCTGCTCGGCCACGATCGCGTCGACCTCTGCGCGCCCCAGGCCCTTGAGCATGGCGCCCACACGCTGGCGCGAGCAGGAGCACTCGAAGTGCGGCCCGTCGTCACCCGCAAGCGCCGGGAAGCGCCGCAGCGGCTCCTCCCAGAACAAGCGACGCAGGACCGTGTTCGCGTCAAGCGTGAGCAGTTCCTCGCGCGTCAGCGTGGCCACCAAATGGGCGATGCGTTTGTAGTCCTCGTCATGGCCGATGCGGTCTTCGTCTGGCACGCGTGCACGAGCCGCACCCAGGTTGCCCAGCCCTTCGATCGGCAGGCGCTGGATCAGCACCCCGGCGGCAACTTCGTCGTCGGCGGCCAGGATCAGACGCGTGTCGAGCTGCTCGGACTGCAGCATGTAGTGCTCCAGGACCGGGCCGAGTTCCTGCAGCGGTTCACGCGCAGCGCCGTGCAGCGCCACCACGCCCTGATAGGGCTGGCGGCCGCCGCGCTTGTCGTGCGGGTCGAGCGTGATCGCGCAGCGGCCCTGGCCGTGCACGTTGAGCATCGCCTCCAGTTGCGCCGCATCATCGACCGCGCCGGACACCTTCGCGGTGACGCGAAATCCGAGTTGCGCCTGCACCTCGGCGACCGCAAGCTTGACCGGCCCGTCGCCGAACATCTGCAGCACCAGCGCGCCATCGAAGCGGATGTTGGACTGCATCAACACACCGGCGGCCGCCATTTCGCCCAGCAGCGCACGCACCGGTGCGGGGAAAGGATCACTCGATCTGGAGCGGCGCGCGAGCACCTCGCGCCAACTGTCGGTCAGACGCACCAGCATGCCTCGCACCGGCAGCCCCTCGAAGATGAACTTGTGGAGCTCGCTCACCTCAGCCGATCTTCTTCAGGCCGGCCCTGAAGCGCCGCGCGTTCGCAACGTAATGCTCGGCGCTGCGTTGCAAGCCTTCGATCTGCTCGGGCGTGAGTTGGCGCACCACGCGCGCCGGCGATCCGACGATCAGCGAGCCCTCGGGGAACTCCTTGCCCTCGGTCACCAGCGCACCTGCGCCGACCAGGCAATGCCGGCCGATCCGGGCGCCGTTCAGCACCACCGCCTGGATACCGATCAGTGCACCGTCACCGATGGTGCAGCCGTGCAGCATCACCTGGTGGCCGACCGTCACGTTCGCGCCCAAGGTGACGGGGAAGCCGTTGTCGGCATGGATCACGGTGCCATCCTGCACGTTCGTGCCGCGGCCGATGCGCAGTACCTCGGTGTCGCCACGCAGGATCGCACCGAACCAGATGCTCGCGTCCTCGCCGAGTTCCACATTTCCCATCACCTGCGCGCTGTCGGCGACCCAGGCCGAAGCCGCAATGCGCGGCACGTATTCGTCGAGTTGGTAGATGGCCATGGTTGCCTCGGTAATCGAAGCAGCCAAGTTTAGAGGCACGGGCCCCACGACGTGCACGCGGCGATCCTTGACCCCATCGAACTTCTCGGGAGCGACGACGCGACCACGCACCTGCGCGACAGACCCTCAGTCGCCGTGCTTGTCGCGCTTGTCGCGCTTGCCGTGCTTGCCACCACGCCGACCGTCATCGTCGCGATAGCTGTCGTGCTTGTCCCAACCCCGGTGGCGGCCGTTGTCGCGCCAGCTCGGATGCTCGCGCTGGTAGCGATCGCGCACCCAGTTCTCCTGCACGAAGTAGACCGGTTGGCCGCAGGCGTTGTAGCGGCCGCAATAGTGGCGCCAGTCGTGCTGATGCTGCGGCGGCACGTAGAGATAGATCGGCTGGCGCGGCACCACCACCGCCGGCGGCGCCACCACGATCGGCTGCGGATACACCAGCATCGGCTGCGGATAGCGCCCGATGTCGATGCGCCCATACACGCCGGGCTGGTGAATGCCGATCGAGACGCTCACGTCGGGGCCGGCAAACGCCGGAGCGACCACACAACCGGCCAACGCCAGCGCAAGAATCATTTTCATCGACTGCTCCTCGAAGACACCCAGTAAGACATGAACGCGCTGAGCGTCCGATTGGACGACAACCCCGCGGCCTGCGGCCCCCGCCTTTACCAGTGCTTACGCACGAGTGCGGTCCGCATCATCCTACCGCTGGCGACTCGCGGTCGCGACGACGCGTTCGTGTTCACGTTCACGTTCACGTTCACGTTCATGTTCACGCTCACGTACACAAACCCACGTCCGATGCTTTGAACGGCACCGGACTCGCCGCGGCGAGTCAAGAACCGGGTCAAGAATGGAGCGGGTTTCCGAGCACTGCCGGGGCCCTCGAGGCGTCGGATAAACTTGCGGTCTGCAGGAGACCAGGGGGATCGCCAAGCCTGAACGGCGACGCGGGCACGCAAGGACCGCGGCCGGGTATGTGCGCCGGCCCGGTGGGCGCGGGCACCCCGAGGTTTCTGGCCCTGACCGATCCGTCGCGCGCACTGGCAAGCGTCGGACCTTCGGACTCGATCCGCAACCCGTTGGAGATGCTCATGAAATCCGTTCTTCGCGTTAGAACCCTGCTCGTCGCACTGGCCGCTGCCGGCGTCACGACCGTCGCCACCGCGGCCGACATCCGAATCGGTGCGGCTGAAGCGCTGACGGGCCCGGCCGGTCAGTACGGCCAGTCGATCAAGCACGGCTTCGAGCTCGCTGTCGGCGAGATCAACGCCGCGGGTGGTATCAAGGGCGACAAGATCGCGATCCAGTTCGAAGACGAAGCCGGCAAGAAAGAGCAGGCGATCGACGTCTTCAAGAAGCTGATCTTCCAGGACAAGGTGCTGATGGTGTTCGGCCCCACCTTGTCGAACTCGGCGCAGGCCGCCGACCCGATCGCGCAGGCCGCCAAGGTTGTCGCGTTCGGCACCTCCAACACCGCCGAGGGCATCACCTCGATCGGCAACTACATCTTCCGCAACTCGGTGACCGAAGCCGACGTGCTGCCCGAGACCCTGCGCGTGGCCGCCAAGCACACCAAGCTGAAGAAGGTCGCGGTGATGTATGGCAACGACGACGTGTTCACGAAGAGCGGCTATGACGCCTTCAAGAAGGCACTGGCCGACCTGAACATCCCGGTCACGACGACCGAGACCTTCGCCAAGGGCGACGTCGACTACAAGGCCCAGCTCACCAAGATCAAGGCGAGCAATCCGGATGCGATCGTGCTCTCGGCGCTGATGGCCGAAGGCGCCCCGATCATGGTGCAGGCGCGCCAGCTCGGCATCGACCTGCCGTTCATCGGCGGCAACGGCATGAACTCGGTCAAGGTGTTCGACCTGGCCAAGGGCAACAGCGACAACCTGTGGGTCGGCAGCCCGTGGGCGATCGGCAACGACACGAAGGAAAACCAGAGCTTCGTCGCCGCGTACAAGGAGAAGTTCAAGACCGCTCCCGACCAGTTCGCGGCCCAGTCGTATGACGCGATGCACATCGTCGCGGCCGCGCTCGCCAAGATCAAGCTGACCGGCAACCTCGAGGCCGACCGCACCGCGCTGCGTGACGCGCTGCCGACCGTGACGAACATCGGTGCGACCGGTGCGTTCAAGTTCCGCCAGGCCATGGGCAAGGACGGCAAGCCGGCCGGCTATGACGCCGACCAGGCCGCGATCGTCAGCGTGACCAAGGGCGGCAAGTACTCGATCGAGAAGTAAGAGACGGGCTGACAGCTCTTCGCCCCGCCCTCTCCTGCCAGCGAGAGAGGGCGCCCTGCCCTCCTTCGCCGCTTGCGCAGAGCCCGGCTGCGGGCCGCTGTGGAGCCGAATCCGGACCGTCCGATGCTCGAACAACAACTCGTCAACGCGCTCTCGCTCGGCTGCGTCTACGCGCTCTTCGCACTCGGC
>JBDSBD010000239.1:0-3757 GCA_039921765.1 Burkholderiaceae bacterium | reverse complement strand
AGCTCGTGGTGGCGATCGGCCGGGGTGGGCGCGATATCAAGGCGGCCGACGCGCTGACGCATGTGTGGGGTTATGCGGTCGGGCTGGACATGACGCGCCGCGACCTGCAGGGTGAGGCCAAGAAGCTTGGCCGCCCCTGGTGCATCGGCAAGGGCTTCGACGAATCGGCGCCGATCGGGCCGATCCAGCGCGCCGACGATTGCCGGCTCGACGCGGACACGGCGATCGCGCTCGACGTGAACGGCGCGCCGTGCCAGGCCAGCACGCTGGGCAAGCTGATCTGGAGCGTGCCCGAGATCATCGAGCACCTGTCGCGGGCCTGGGAGCTCGCGAGCGGCGACCTGATCTTCACCGGCACGCCGGCCGGCGTCGCCGCGGTGGTTTCGGGCGATCGCCTGAGCGCGCGCATCGGGGGCGTCGGCACGCTCGAGCTGAGCATCGTTGACGGTTGATCCACATCCGGAGGACGCGATGCAGCTCTACAACTATTTCCGTTCGTCAGCCTCGTACCGGGTGCGCATCGCGCTCGCGTTGAAAGGGCTGGATTACGAGTACCTGCCGGTGCACCTGGTGCGCAACGAGCAACTCGGCGAGGCCTATCGCGCGCTGTCGGCGGCGCAGCTCGTGCCGGTACTCAAGGATGGCGATCAGGTGCTGACGCAGTCGCTGGCGATCATCGAGTACCTCGACGAGACCCACCCCGAGCCGGCGCTGCTGCCGGGCGACGCGTTGGCCCGTGCCCGCATCCGCGCGCTGGCGCAGGACGTGGCCTGCGAGATCCATCCGATCAACAACCTGCGTGTGTTGTGCTACCTGGTGCACGAACTCAAGGTCGCGGAGGACGACAAGAACCGCTGGTACCGGCATTGGGTCGAATCGGGCCTGGAAGCGGTCGAGCGCCAGCTCAGCCACGACCCCGCAACCGGGCGCTTCTGCCATGGCGACTCCCCCACCCTGGCCGACTGCGTGCTGGTGCCGCAGATCCACAACGCGCAGCGTTTCAACTGCCGTCTTGACCACGTGCCCACGGTGATGCGCGTGTTCGACGCTTGCATGGCGCTCGACGCCTTCTCCAAGACCCAGCCTTCGGCCTGCCCCGACGCCGTCTGAGCGCTGGGCGGCAGTGCACGGCAGCGTGATTTGGCAGCGATGAACCTCGACCCGGATTGGCTGACCCCCGACTGGAGCGTTGCCGGCGTCGGCGCGCTGATGACGACGCGCCGCGGCGGCGTCAGCACGGGAGCGTTCGGCAGCCTGAACCTGCGGGCCGGGATTGGCGACGACGCTGCGGCGGTGGCGCGCAATCAGACCCGGCTCGAGCAGGCGATCGGCTTCGCGCCGGTCTACCTCGATCAGGTCCATGGCGCACGCGTGGTGCGGCTGGGCCCGGCCGATCTTCACGCCGAGGCGGCTTCGGCTCCGGCACCGAGCCCGGCGGTGCCGCGCCACCAGGCCGATGCGAGCGTGACCACCGTGCCGGGGGTGGTCTGCACCGTCCAGGTCGCCGATTGCCTGCCGGTGCTGTTTGCGGCGCCGCACGCGCGGGCGGTCGGCGCAGCTCACGCGGGCTGGCGCGGCCTGGCGGGGGGTGTGCTCGAGAACACCGTGCGCGCGGTGTGCGAGGCCGCGGCCTGCGCGCCGGGCGAACTGCAGGTCTGGCTGGGTGCCTGCATCGGGCCACGCCGCTTCGAGGTCGGCGCCGACGTGCTCGGCGCCTTCGGAGCTTCGGCGGCGGCGCCCGATCCGCTGCGCTTCGTGCCGCACGCGAGCGGCAAGTGGCTGGCCAATCTGCCGCAGCTGGCGCGCGATCGGCTGCAGGCGACCGGCGTCAACGCGATCGGTGGCGGTCGCTGGTGCACGGTCGAGGACGCTTCACGGTTCTTCTCGTTCCGGCGTGATCGCGTGACCGGACGCATGGTGGCCGCGGTCTGGATCGAGGCGCCCCGGCACGCCGGGTGAGGCTGCGGTGTCGGAGTGCGGGCCCGCGCCGGCGTCGAGTCGGGCCGCCGGATCGGTCGCCGCGACGCGTGGCGCACCGCGCCGGATTCGGCTGCGCAGCAGGTAGAGCACGATCGAGAGCGGCAGAACGCCGTAGCCCACGAAAGTGAACAAGGCGCCGAGCACGCTGCCCTGGTTGCTCGTTGCTTCGACCACCGCGGCCATCAGCGCCACATAGAGCCAGGCGATCGCAATCAGGTGCATGGGGACGCTTCTCGCAAAGGGTTCTGGCTCGGCGCTGCGACGCCATAATGGGCCAGGGGTTGGAATCCTTGCCCGTTGTACAAGAGGCACGAACTCACGTAGAACCATGAACAGGCCCCGACCCTCCGCGCGAAGGACAACGATGAAGCCCAAGCCCCATTCTGCCGCCTCGGCGGCGCGCGCCGCACGCCCGACCCGCGCCGCCGCAGCGACCGCTGCTGCGCGCGCGGCGGTGCCGGTGCCGGATTCGACCGCGTACGTGCAGACCCTCGGTGCCGCGCTCGGCGATATCTGGGCCTCGTTGTCGAACGAGGGCCTTTCGGTGCCGGGCCTCGCAACCATGCAGGGCGAATACCTCAGGCAGGCGGGCGGGCTGTGGAACGACATGTTGCAGCACTCGGGCGGCGCACCGGCCGGTGAGGCCAGGCCGGCCACCGACCGCCGGTTCGCCGCGAAGGGCTGGACCGACAACCCGGCCAGCGTCTACGTGGTGCAGATGTACCTGCTGAACGCACGCACCCTGATGCAGATGGCCGATGCCGTTCAAGGCGACGAGAAGACGCGCCAGCGCATCCGCTTTGCAGTGCAGCAGTGGATCGACGCGGCCGCCCCCAGCAACTTCCTGGCGCTCAATCCCGAGGCTCAGCACAAGGCGCTCGAGACCCGCGGTGCAAGCCTGGTCCAGGGCTTGCTGAACCTGTGGAGCGACGTGCAGCAAGGCCATGTGTCGCAGACCGATGAGAGCGCCTTCGAGGTCGGCCGCAACGTGGCCACGACGCCGGGCTCGGTGGTGTTCGAGAACGAGTTGTTCCAGCTCATCGAATACAAGCCGTCGACGTCGAAGGTGCACGAGCGCCCGATCCTGTTCGTGCCGCCGTTCATCAACAAGTTCTACATTCTCGACCTGCAGCCCGAGAACTCGCTGATCCGCTACACCGTCGAGCAGGGCCACCGCGTGTTCGTGCTGAGCTGGCGCAATGCCGATGAGAGCGTCAAGCGCCTCACCTGGGACCAGTATGTCGAGGACGCCACGATCCGCGCGATCCGGCTGGTGCAGGAGATCTCGGGCAGCAAGAAGATCAACACGCTGGGTTTTTGCGTCGGCGGCACCATCCTCGCGACCGCGCTGGCGGTGCTTGCGGCGCGCGGCGACAAGCCGGCCGCGAGCCTGACCTTGCTGACGACCTTCCTCGACTTCAGCGACACTGGCGTGCTCGATCTGTTCATCGACGAGCCGATGGTGCGCATTCGCGAGATGACGCTCGGCGCCGAGAGTCCGGGCGGCGGCAACCTGCTCAAGGGCCGGGAACTCGCGACCACGTTCAGCTTCCTGCGGCCCAACGAACTGGTGTGGAACTACGTCGTTGGCAACTACCTGAAAGGCGAGACGCCACCGCCCTTCGATCTGCTGTACTGGAACTCCGACAGCACCAACCTGCCGGTCCCGATGTACTGCTGGTACCTGCGCAACACCTACCTCGAGAACAACCTCGGCACGCCGGGCCGCGTCACGGTCTGCGGCGAGAAGATCGACCTCGGCACCATCGACTCGCCG
>JBDSBD010000238.1:0-6335 GCA_039921765.1 Burkholderiaceae bacterium | reverse complement strand
TCAGCCGGTGGATCTCGTCGATGAAGAGCACGTCGTTGCGCTCCAGGTTCGTCAGGATCGCCGCCAGGTCCTTCGGCTTCTCGAGCACCGGGCCGGACGTCTGGCGCAGGTTTACGCCGAGCTCGTGGGCGATGATGTGTGACAGCGTCGTCTTGCCCAGGCCCGGCGGGCCGAACAGCAGCACGTGGTCCATCGCCTCGCTGCGCAGCCTGGCCGCACCAATGAAGATCTCGAGCTGCTCGCGTGCCTTGACCTGGCCCACGTACTCGGCCAGGCCCTTCGGGCGCAGCGCGCGCTCGATCGATTCTTCGTTGGGCGACGCGCTTGCCATGCTGACGACCCGGGCGGTGTCGCTCGGGCCGGGGCCGGTGCGCCGCGCGGGCTCAAGCTCGTCGGTCTGTATGCTCATGCTGCATTATGGGCATGGTGCCGCATAGAATCGCCGCCGTGAACGCCTTGCGCCACCACCTCCGCCGGTTCACCTGGTTCGCGTTGTGCGCGATCGGGGGCTTGGTGCTCGCTCCGACACTGGCGCAGGCGCTGACCGCACCGCAGGCTTCCAATCCGTGGGCCGAGATCTGCTCGGCGGCGGGTGCATTGCAGGCCGTGCCCGGCGCTCCGGCCCTACCCGCACGGCATGGCGCCGGCTTGCACGCCGAGCACTGCCCGCTGTGCTCGCACCCGGGCGCGGCACCCGCGCTGCCGCCCGGCGAGAGCGCGGTGTGGCAAGCCACTGCCGAGGTCGATTCCGTCGTTGAGTGGGGGGCCGCGCCAGCGCTTCGTCCCCGACTGGTCTGGGCGACGGTCCAGGCGCGCGCGCCGCCACCGCGTTCAAGCTGACCGTGCGGGCGCCAGCGCGGCGCCGGCGCGACGTCCGTGCCGGGCCTCGCGCCGCGCGGTCGGCTTCGCGACGTTTGGCCGCGATCGGCGCACTCGACGATCCCGCCCTGGCACGGGCTCCGACGCGATCGCACGAGCTACGCCAGGTGCGGTCAGCCGCCCCAACCGAACCGCGCGAGGTCGACCATGCGGTACTTCCACGGCGTCGGTGCAGCGGTGCGTTTCAGGGTGCGAGCGCGCCAGTTCTCTTTTCCATTCACGACACTTCCAAGGACATCACGATGAATCTGAAACTTATCCTCACCGGTGTGCTGCTGAGCGCGGCTGCCACGCTCGTGCAGGCGCATGAATTCAAGGTCGGCGCCCTCACGATCGGCCATCCGTATGCACGCGCCACCGCGCCCGGCCAGCCCAATGGCGGCGCTTACCTGAAGCTCGTCAATACCGGCACCGCGGGCGACCGGCTGATGTCGGTCAACGCCGACGTGGCCCGCAGCGTCGAGCTGCACTCCATGTCGATGCAGGGTGACGTGATGCACATGCGCCAGGTCGAGGCCGTCGAGGTGCCGGCGGGCAAGACGGTCGACCTCAAGCCGGGTGGCTTGCACGTGATGCTGCTCGGCCTGAAGGCGCCGTTGAAGGAAGGCGAGAAGTTTCCCATCAAGCTGACATTCGAGAAGGCCGGCGAGCTGACGGTGACCGTGAATGTCGAGGCCGCCGGTGCGAACCATTCGACGGGGGGTGGTGCGATGGAAATGCACAAGCATTGATGAGTGGTCGGCGCCCACCGCGGCGCCCGCGGCCTACTTCCCCAGTGCCTTCAGTGCGAGTTTGATGCCCTCACTGACGCCGACGTCAGCGGGCAACGCCTTCAGCGCCGCGCCGGCTTCACGGTCGCTGTAGCCGAGTGCGACCAGCGCCTGCAGGATGTCGCTCTGCGCGGCGCCGGCCACGCTGACTGGCGTGGTCAGCGCGTCGCCGAGCTTGCCCTTGAGCTCGAGCAGCAGGCGCTCGGCGGTCTTCTTGCCGATGCCCGGGAGCTTCACGAGCCGGCCGGTTTCCTGCAGGCTCACGGCCTGGGCGAGTTCGGACACCGACAGCCCCGAGAGGATCGCCAGCGCGGTGCGCGGGCCGACACCGGAGATTTTCACCAGCAGCCGGAAGGTCGTGCGCTCCTCGTGGCTGAGAAAGCCGAACAGCACCTGCGCGTCCTCGCGCACCACGAAGTGCGTCAGCAGGGTGACGCGCTCGCCGAGTGCAGGCAGGTTGTAGAAGCTGCTCATCGGCACGTCGACCTCGTAGCCGACACCGTTCACGTCGATGAGCAATTGCGGTGGCGATTTTTCCGCGAGCGTGCCGGTGAGTCGTCCGATCATGGGGCGATTATTGATGAGGCGCGGATCGTGGTGCCTGGGCGAGGCGGCGCGCTTGGCTTGTTTCCCAGCTGGCGGTGTGGGTTGGGGCAGCCCGCCGGTGCGCCCGGCCGGCGGTCACTTTCAGTTGCTGGCCCCAATGAAAGTAACCAAAGCAAAGGGCCGGAACACGATTTGAATGGCTGGGCTGGCAACAAGGTCCGGCTGTTGTAAGGCCTTGGTCCCTTTGCCTGCCGTTGGCTCGCTGTTTGGAGGTTGCTTTTACTGCCGGGGTCGAGCGTGCCTGCGGTACGCGCTGCATCGACCTGCAGCAGCCGCGTCCTTATATACAAAGGCCCGGTCAAATCGTGTTGAGGCTCTCTTCTTTGGTGACTTTCTTCTGAGCCAGCAGAAGAAAGTTACTCGCCGGCCGGGCGAAACCCGGCCGGCTGCTGCAAGCCACACCGCCGGTTGGCGAACAAGGCCCGGCGCGCCGCCATCAGGCGCCAGCGTTACGAGCGCCGGAACAATCCCAACCGTTGCGCTTCGAGCGCGGCCTCGGCGCGCGAACTGACGTTGAGCTTGCGATAGATCTGCTTCACGTAGTCGGCGATCGTGTGGCGCGACAGGTTGAGCTGCACGCCGATCTCGGGCAGCGTGAAGCCCTTGGCGACACGCAGCAGCACCTCGTTCTCGCGCTCGGTGAGAGAGACATGGGGCAGGTTCTGCGGGCGCTCCTGCGGTTGCGTCTGCGCCGCGAAGTGCGAGATCACGCGCCGGGCGATCGACGGCGAGAGCGGGGGCTCACCCTGGCTCATGCGCTTGAGTTGTTCGGCGATCAGCTCGCGCGCCTGCTCCTTGAGCAAGTAGCCGAAGGCGCCGGCCTGCAGCGCCGGAAAGAGGTGGTCGTCGTCGTCGTGGATCGTCACGACCACCGACTGACATTCGGACTGGGCCTCGCGCAACGCGGCGACCACGTCCACCCCCGAGCCATCAGGCAAGCCGAGGTCGACCAGCGCGAGGTCGAACCGGACCGCCTTGACGAGCTCGAGCGCGTCATGGATGCGCGCCGCTTCGTGGATCTCGGCCTGCGGGAACACCTGCCCGACCAGCGCCTTCATCCACACACGGATTTCGGGCAGATCTTCAAGCAACAGGATACTGTTCATGCACACCTCGGGTCGGGGCGCGAAGGTTGCGCGCGGGCCGCGCGCAACGCGCGCCAAAACCCATCCTAACCGCGGGTTCAGGCGCCTACACGGTGTCTCAGAGCGGAAGCGTGAGCCTTATCACGGTGCCGTACCCTGGGCCCGATTCGACGAGGCATTGCCCCTCCATCTGCTTGGCGCGGTGCTTCATGCTCGACATGCCATGGCCGCGGTCGAGCTTGCCATCGAGCTCCATCGGGATGCCGCGGCCGTTGTCCTGCACGGTGAGCGCGAACTGACCGGCGTTGATCGCGCAGCGCACCTTGCAATGCGAGGCGCCGCTGTGCTTGATGATGTTGCTGACCGCCTCGCGCAGGATGCGCGTGGTCTGCACGAAGCCGCGCGCCGGCAGCAGCTGCTCGACCTCCTCGGCGGGGCTGCGCCAGTCGACCTCGATATTGGCCTGGCCCAGGCGCAGCACGGTCTCGGCACGCCAGTCGGCGAGCGCGTCGGCCAGGCGCATCGGGCGGCCGGTGAGGCCGCGCACCGACAGGCGCATCTCTTCGAGCGCTTCGCGTGCCAGGCTCGAGATGCGCTCCGATTCGCTGGTGTGGATGATGGTCAGCAGCTTGGCACCGAGGTCGTCGTGCAGGTCCCCGGCAATGCGCTTGCGTTCCTTCTCGGTGACCTGCTCGACTCTCAGCTCGGCGAGCTGGGCGAAGTTGCGTTCGATCTCGGCGGTCGCTTCACGCACGCGCACTTCGAGGCTGCTGCGGCTCGCCTCGGCGGCCTGCAGCGCGTGCGCGAACACTTGCAGCAAACGCGAGGTCAGGCCGACGAACAGCACCGGTACCGCAAACTGCAACACGTGGACCTTGGGCAAGGTCAGCACGCCGTTCTGCACCGCCAGCTCGAGCACGACCAGCGCCGCGACTGCCGAAAGGATCAGCATCATGGGCCAGAAATCGGCGCTGGCGCGCCGCCCCGTGACCCACAGGTACAGGCCCATGGCGGCAAACACCTCGAGCGCCAGGACCATGTGCCAGACGCTAGCCATCACGAACAGCTGATTCGGCCCGGCCAGCAGCAGCGTGACCGGCAGCAGCACCCATTGCGCGGCGAGCGCGGTCTCGATCCAGCGCGAGCGCAGGCCGGCATAGCTCAGCAGGAATTGCACCGCCAGCGCAGCCACCACGGCGAAGCCGGTGGTGAACAGGAACTCGACCACGCTGCTGTCCCAGGGCATGTCGCGCAGCCACAGCCGCAGCGACATCACCGACCAGGCCAGCGCGAGCCAGCCGAAGTAGCTCAGGGTCGGGTCGCGCCGGTTCATCCAGCCCAGCGCGATCATCACCGTACCGAGCACGGCGAGCACCATGCTGACGAGCTGAACCGCGGTGACGTTCCAGAACAGGCTGCGCGAGTACTCGGCTTGCAGCACCGCCTGTGGCCCGATCTTCAGCGCCGAGAGCCCCGCCGCGTGCTCGCGCGCCGCGACGCGCTGCAGCGCGTGGCCCTGCACGCGCACGTCGATCACGTTGCCGCGTTCCTGCAGCAACGCGGCGGGCAAGGTGACGAGTTGCGGGTAGTGGCAGTTGCGCGACACCGGGGCGTTCATGCGCCCGCCGTTGAAGATTCGGTGGCCGTTCAGATAGACATCGGCGTTGCTGCAGACCCGTTCGATGTACAGCGCGAGCAGCGCGTTCGGCGCGATGCCGCCGCGCAGGTCGAAGGCGGTGCGGTAGCGCACGCTGCCTTCGAAACCCGGCCGGGTCACGGCCCAGTCGTCCGGCAGGCGAACCGCGAGCGGCGGCAGCTCGGCGAGCAGGCGGTCCCCGGCGCTCTGGAACGCCAGCGCGACCGCGAGCACCTGCACCGAGGCCGCCTGCGCTGCTGTCGGTGCCTGTGCCTGTGCCGCGCCGCTGCCCAGCGCGAGTGCCGCCAGCACGATGGCACCACGCCATGCGCTCGCGCGCAGGGCACGCGCGAGGAGCGCAACGGCGAGGGCGAGGCGGGCAGGCATTGGCGCGAATTGTGCCGGAGCGCCTCGCCGGCGTGACCCGGCGACGGTTGCGGGTGCGCGTGTTTGCGACGAATGCGCCACGCTTGCGGTGACAATCGCGGGTTGGGTTTCCCCAGGCGACCATGCGGTCGAATGGCGCCCGACTCCGAGCCCGGCTCGGTCCTGAACTTTTGCTTCGCCTCCGTCTTGCCGCATGGTCCTGCCTTCCGTGATTCTTCGCCACACCTTCACACCGCCCGACAACATCCGGCTGGCCCACCTGTGCGGCAGTCTCGACGCGCACCTGCGCAGCATCGAAACGGCGCTCGACGTGCGCATTTCGCGGCGCAACGAGGCGTTTCGCGTCGAAGGCGCCCGACCGCAAGCCGAGCGCGCGTTGGCGCTGTTGCGGGCGCTGTACGCACGCGCGCGGCGCTCGATCGGAGCCGAGCAACTCCAGCTCGCGCTGGTCGAGTCCGCGGCAGGACCGGTACCGCAGCGCGCGTCGCGGCCACGCCGCCGGCGCGCGGCCGCGAACGATGCCGATGCCGATGCCGGCGAGCCCGCGGTCGGCACGCCAGTCGGCACAGGGCGCCGTGGCGCCGTCCCTGCGGTCGCGCCGTCGAGCACCGGCACTGACGCGTCAGCGCCTGACACCAACGCGAGGATCCCGCAGCCCGGTGCGCCGACCGAGACGATCACGCTGCGCACGCGGCGCGCCGACCTGGCCGGGCGCACGCCGAACCAGCTCGGTTATCTGCGCAACATCCTGGCGCACGACATCACCTTTGGCATCGGCCCGGCCGGCACCGGCAAGACGTTTCTCGCCGTGGCCTGCGCGATCGATGCGCTCGAGCGCAGCGCGGTGCAGCGCATCGTGCTGACGCGTCCGGCGGTCGAGGCCGGCGAACGCCTGGGCTTTCTGCCCGGCGATCTGGCGCAGAAGGTCGACCCGTACCTGCGTCCGCTCTACGACGCGCTCCACGACCTGAT
>JBDSBD010000237.1:0-4628 GCA_039921765.1 Burkholderiaceae bacterium | reverse complement strand
CCGCTGACCGCGTCGCAGAAGATTCAGCGAGGTCAGTTACGCGATCTGGCGAGAAGCCTGCCAGGCCAGGTGAATTGCATCGACACGCGATCGCTGAAAAAGCGGCAACCCGAAGGCGCAAAGAGTTGATGGCCGGCACTCGCCGTCTTGGCTACGAGGGCGTGGCCGTCGCCGTTCCGATCACCGTGCCCTACGTGCGCTATTCGACGCGATCGGCGCACTGGTTCCTCGGTCAGGCGCTGCAGGCGTTGGTGCAGACGAGCGGACTCGACAAGGCCGAGATCGACGGATTGTGTGTCAGCAGCTTCTCGCTCGCACCGGACACAGCGGTGGGCGTGACGCAGCACATGGGCTTGTCGCCGCGCTGGCTCGACCACGTGCCCACCGGCGGCGCCTCCGGCGTCATGTGCCTGCGCCGCGCTGCGCGCGCGGTGCAATGCGGTGACGCCGATGTGGTCGCCTGCGTCGGTGCCGACACCAACCACGTCGATTCGTTTCGCCAGACGCTCGGCAGCTTCAGCTACTTCGCGCGGGATGCGACCTATCCGTATGGTTCGGGCGGGCCGAACTCGATCTTTGCGTTCATCACTTCGAACTACATGCAGCGCTACGGTGCGCGGCGCGAGGATTTCGGCCGCATCTGCGTCGCGCAGCGCGCCAACGCGCTGAAGAACCCGAACGCGCTGTTCAAGAGGCCGCTCGGACTAAACGAGTACATGGCGGCCAAGCCGATCTCCGACCCGATCCACCTGTTCGACTGCGTGATGCCCTGCGCGGGCGCCGAGGCCTTTCTGGTGATGAGCGAGGCGCGTGCGCGCGATCTGGGGCTGGCGCACGCGCTGATCCGCGGCGCGATCGAGCGCCACAACGCCTACGCCGAGGACCCGGTGATGGAGCGTGGCGGCTGGCGCGTCGATCGCGACGAGCTTTATGCCCAGGCCGGCGCCCAGCCCGCCGACATCGACTTCGTGCAGACCTACGACGACTATCCCGTCATCGTGATGATGCAGTTCGAGGATCTGGGTTTCTGCGACAAGGGCGAAGGCCCGGCGTTCGTGCGCGAGCACACCCTGACACACGACGGCAACTTTCCGAACAACACCAGCGGCGGCCAGCTCTCGACCGGACAGGCGGGCGCGGCCGGCGGCTTCATCGGCATGACCGAGACGATCCGCCAGCTTACAGACACTGCGGGCGAGCGCACGGTCGCGGGCGCACAGCTCGGCCTGATCGGCGGCTTCGGCATGGTCACCTACGACCGCTGCCTGTGCACCGGCGCCGCGATCCTCGGGAGGGCTGCGTCATGACGATGCCGTTGATGCACCCGAAGCGCAAGAACCCGGTGCTGCGCACGCGGCAGATGAACCTGCCGCCGTTGGCGCGCAGTCGGGTGGCGTTGGGTATCACCGCGGCTGCCGCCGAGGGCCGCTTCGAGCTGCAGGTGTGCGCGGACTGCGGCGCGCTGCAGTACCCGCCGCGTGAGGCCTGCCACCGCTGTCTGTCGCCGCGCCTGCAGTGGCGTGAGCAGGGCGGCGAAGGCACGCTGCTGAGCGCCACGACCCTGCACCACAGCAACGATCTGTTCTTCCGCGAGCGGCTGCCGTGGCGGCTGGGTCTGGTGCACCTGGACGCCGGGCCGACCCTGATGGTGCACTTGCACGGCGAGGTTGCTGTCGCGCCGTCGGTGGGCACGTCATCCGACGCGCCGACGCGCGCCGACGCGCAGGGCGACCGGATCCAGACCGACGCCGCAGGCAAGCCCGGCGCCAACGAGGACACGCGCGTGCGCGTGCGGGTCGGCGCTCGGCTCGACCGCGCCGGCCAGGCGGTGCTGATCGGGTTTCCATTGGAGGGGAGTGCGCACATGGCCGACGACAAGATGCTTCGCGAGATGACGAGTGACCCGAAGTTCCGCAAGGCGCTGGTGACCGACGGCAAGACCGAGCTTGGCCAGGCGATCGTGCGCGCCCTCATCAAGGCCGGTGCCGACATCGTCTGGGTCGGCCACGCCGAGCCGTGGAAGAAGCTCGGCGGGCTGGACGACATCACGGCCTTGCCGCAGGTCGCGCTGGTGCCGCTGGATCTGACCAACGGCCGCTCGGTGGTCGAGCTTGCCGGCTCGATCGGCGGCAAGGTCGATATCGTCGTCAACAACGCCGAACTGCACCGCACCTTCGGCATCGGCGCGCGGCGCGGTACCGACGTGGCGCGCGCCGAGATGGACATCAACTACTTCGGGCTGTTGCGCCTGGCGCAGGAGTTCGGCCCGGCACTGAAGGGTCGCTCGGCCGACGGCGCCACCGGCGCCACGGCCTGGGTCAACCTGCTCTCGATCTATGCGCTGAGCAACTTTCCGCCGCACGGCACCTTCAGTGCATCGAAGGCGGCTGCACACTCGCTCGCGCAGTGCCTGCGCGCCGAAATGCGGCCGGCCGGGATCCGCGTGATCAACGTCTTTCCCGGGCCGATCGACGACGAGTGGAACCAGCACATGCCTCCACCCAAGCTGCTGCCCGCAACGCTGGCCAACGCGATCATCAAGGCGTTGCGCGACGGCACCGAGGATGTGTACCCCGGTGACGTGGCGCAGGAGTGGCTGGAGCGCTGGCGCGACAACCCGAAGGTACTGGAGCGCGAGCTGGCCGCCGGTGGCGGCTGACCGGGCGATGCTCGATTTCAGGACGACAACATGACAGATACGAAGCCTCCGACCCCCACCGCGGAGCTGCTCGCCGGCCTGGTCGGCGCGCTGGCCAGCGGCCGCATCCGCGTCGTCGACCTGACGCAGACGCTGACGCCCGAGTTCCCGCAGATTGCACTGCCGCCCGAGATGGGCCAGTGCTGGCCGTTCCGCATCGAAGAGGTGTCCAAGTACGACGAGCGCGGGCCGGGCTGGTACTGGAACAACTTTTCCTGTGGCGAGCACACCGGCACGCACTTCGACGCGCCGATCCACTGGATCTCGGGACGTGACCTGCCGCACAACTCGGTCGACACGATTCCGGTCCAGCACTTCGTCGCGCCGGCCTGCGTGATCGACTGCTCGCTGCAGGTCAAGCTCGATCACGACTACCTGATGACGGTGGCCGACATCGAGACCTTCGAGGCCGCGCACGGCCGCATTCCGGCCGGCGCGTGGGTGCTGATGCGCACCGACTGGTCGCAGCGCCTCGACCCCGAGGCCTACCAGAACTTCGACGAGACCGGCCAGCACACGCCGGGGCCGAGTTCGGAGGCGGTGCAGTTCCTGGTGGAGCAGCGCGGCGTGCTCGGTTTCGGCTCCGAGGCGATCGGCACCGACGCCGGTCAGGGCTACCACCTGCGCCCGCCGTACCCGTGCCACTACTTCATGCACGGCGCGGGCCGCTACGGCCTGCAGTGCCTGAGCAACCTCGACCAGTTGCCACCGGTGGGCAGCGTGCTGATCTGTCCGCCGCTGAAGATCGAGATGGGCAGCGGCAGCCCGTTGCGGGTGCTGGCACTGGTGGGGGATCTGGCATGAGTGACACGTCGCGAGTTGCGGTCGTGACCGGCGGCAGTGCCGGCATCGGCAAGGCCATCTGCGAAGACTTGCTGGGCAAGGGCTGCGAGGTCGTGTCGATGGCGCGCCGCAAGTGCGAGATCGAACACCCCCGGCTGCACAGCATCGAAGTCGATCTGGCCGATCGGGCCGCCACGGCGCAGGCCGCGCGCGAGCTGGTGCAGCGATTCGCGGTCACGACGGTGGTCCACAACGCCGGCGTGATCCGGGCCGCGCTGCTGCCCGACGTGAAACTCAGCGATCTCGACGCGCTCGTCGATCTGCACCTGGGCTGCGCGATCCAGCTCGTGCAGGCCGCACTGCCGGCGATGCGCGCCGCGCACTTCGGCCGCGTGATCCTGCTGTCCTCGCGCGCCGCACTCGGTCTGGCCACGCGCACCAGCTACTCCGCCACCAAGGCCGGCATGCTGGGCATGTGCCGCACGTGGGCGCTCGAGCTTGCCGCCGACGGCATCACCGTCAACGTGGTCGCACCCGGGCCGATCCGTACCGACATGTTCTACGACGTCGTCGACAAGGGCAGCGAGAAGGAGCGCGCACTGGCGGCCTCGGTGCCGGTCAAGCGCCTGGGCGAGGCGGCTGACGTGGCGCGTGCGGTGGGTTTCTTCGCCGACCCGGCCAACAGCTTCGTGACCGGCCAGGTGCTCTACGTCTGCGGCGGCACCAGCGTCGGCAGCCTGACGCTCTGAGTGCGCCAGTCCCCGGATGAATCGCCTCGTGCACAAGCCGCCCCGCAACCGGCCCCGACGAGACACGCCCGAATGAATCACTTCTGCACCACCCCACTCGTCCCATTCACCAGGAGATAAGCTCGATGAAGACCTTGTTGCATTCCGCCGCCGCGGCGCTGCTGTTCGCTGCGCTGGTCCCGATCTCCGCGCAGGCACAGATGAAGGTCGGCCTGATCTCGTCGTCGACCGGCCCGACCGCCGTGGTCGGCATCCCGCAGCGCAACACCGCGGCGCTGCTGCCGAAGAAGATCGGCGACATTACCGTCGAATACATCGTGTACGACGACGCGTCGGACCCGACCCAGACCGTGACGCTGGTGAAGAAGTTGCTCGCCGAGCAACATGTCGACGCGATC
>JBDSBD010000236.1:0-2618 GCA_039921765.1 Burkholderiaceae bacterium | reverse complement strand
GAAGCGCGGCCGGCGCCACCGCCTCAGCCATCTCGATGTTGGCCGCGTAGTCGGAGCTCGGGCAATAGATGATCGCGTCCTCGCCGGTATCGGCAATCACCTGGAACTCGTGCGAACGCACCCCGCCGATCGAGCCATTGTCGGCTGCCACGGCGCGAAAGCGCAGGCCCATGCGCTCGAAGATGCGCGTGTAGGCTGCGAACATCTGGTCGTAGCTTTTGCCCGCCGCGTCGACGTCGCGATCGAACGAGTAGGCATCCTTCATCGTGAACTCGCGCCCGCGCATCACGCCGAAGCGCGGGCGGCGTTCGTCTCGAAACTTGGTCTGGATGTGATAGAAATTCTTCGGCAGCGCGCGATAGCTGCGCAGCTCCTGGCGCGCGATGTCGGTGATGACTTCCTCGCTGGTCGGTTGAATCACGAAGTCGCGGTCATGGCGATCCTTCACGCGCAGCAACTCGGGGCCATACTTTTGAAACCGCCCCGTCTCCTGCCACAGCTCGGCCGGCTGCACGACCGGCATCAGGAGCTCGATCGCGCCGGCGCGGTCCATCTCTTCGCGAATGATGTTCTCCACCTTGCGGATCACGCGCAGGCCCATCGGCATGTAGCTGTAGATGCCCGCGCTCAGGCGCTTGATGAGTCCGGCGCGCAGCATCAACTGATGGCTCACGACCTCGGCATCGGCGGGAGCTTCCTTGAGTGTCGAGATGAAGAACTGAGTGGCTTTCATGCGGCGGCGACTGGTCGGGTGGGGGAGCAAGAACTCGCGCCAGGCGCGGTACCAGTGTGGGCTGCGGGAAAGCCTTGGGCTTGCTTCCCGTGACACCGGTGTAATAATGAATTCAACGAATGAATTGGGGTTGATTATGCTCGACCGTGAAGGGTTCAGACCCAACGTCGGCATCATCCTGCTCAACACGAAAAATCAGGTGTTCTGGGGCAAACGCATTCGCACCCACTCCTGGCAGTTCCCGCAAGGGGGCATAAAGTACGGCGAAACGCCAGAGCAGGCGATGTTCCGCGAACTCCACGAAGAAGTGGGGCTCGTTCCCGAGCATGTGCGCATTGTCGCGCGCACGCGCGACTGGCTGCGCTACGAGGTGCCCGACCATTTCATCCGACGCGACGCCCGTGGTCACTATCGCGGGCAGAAGCAGATCTGGTTCTTGCTGCAACTCGTCGGGCTCGACTACGACATGAACTTGCGTGCGACCGACCACCCCGAATTCGATGCGTGGCGCTGGAACGAATACTGGGTGCCCCTCGAACTCGTGATCGAGTTCAAGCGCGACGTCTACCAGATGGCCTTGACCGAGCTCGCGCGTTTCTTGCCACGCGGCACGCATCACAACCGTTATCTGCGCTCCGGCATGCGTCCGCATCCCCACGGCGATGACGAGCGCCGCCCTGAAGACAGTGCGCGGCAGGATGCCCCGGAAGCGACGACAGGCGTCGCACCCAATCCGCCCAAATCCCTGGACTGACGTTCCTTCGGGACGAAGCCGCTGGGGTTGGTGGCGCCGCGACGCCAGCTGCGGAGCTTGTGGCTGCGACCCATGCCGCTGCGCGGCTCGATCCTTCGCCGCAATCCAGCGCCGCCTACGCCAGCACCAGATTGTCGCGATGGATCATTTCGGGTTCGCTGGTGAAGCCGAGCAGCTTCTCGAACTTACTGGAAGGACTGCGCGCGATAAGGCGTGCCTCATTGCTGCCATAGTTGGCCAGGCCACGCGCGAGTTCGACCCCACGCTGGTCACGCACGGCGATCACGTCGCCGCGCGAAAACTCGCCCTGGACCTCCGTGATGCCGATCGGCAGCAGGCTCTTGCCCTCGTCGCGCAGCTTGCGTGCGGCGCCGTCATCGACGATGACCACGCCATGGAGTTGCAAGTGGCCGGCGATCCACTGCTTGCGCGCCGCGAGCTTGGGTGTGGACGCGATCAGTGCCGTGCCGATCGCTTCGCCCGCCGCCAGGCGCAGCAGCACGTCGGGTTCGCGTCCCCAGGCGATCACGGTGCTGGCGCCGCCGCCCGCCGCGCGCTTGGCAGCGAGCACCTTGGTGATCATGCCGCCGCGCCCGAGGCTGGAGCCCACGCCACCGGCCATGCGTTCGAGCTCGGGGGAACCGGCGCGCGCTTCGCCAATGAAGCGCGCGCCCGGATCCCTTCGCGGGTCGGCGGAGTACAGGCCCTTCTGGTCGGTCAAGATCACCAGCGCGTCGGCATCGATGAGATTGGCCACCAGCGCACCCAGCGTATCGTTGTCGCCAACCTTGATCTCATCGGTGACCACGGTGTCGTTCTCGTTGATCACCGGGATGACGCGATGCGACAACAAGCTCAGCAGCGTCGCCCGTGCATTCAGGTAGCGCTCGCGATCGGCCAGATCGGCGTGGGTGAGGAGCACCTGGGCGCTGCCCATGCCGTGCTCGCGCAATTTCGACTCATAGATCTGCGCCAACCCCATCTGCCCGACCGCGGCCGCGGCCTGCAACTCATGGATCTCCCTGGGGCGCGTCTTCCACCCGAGACGCTTCATGCCCTCGGCGATCGCACCGCTCGAGACCATCACGAGCTCACGTCCCTCGGCTGCGAGCAGCGCCATCTGGCGGCACC
>JBDSBD010000235.1:0-4175 GCA_039921765.1 Burkholderiaceae bacterium | reverse complement strand
GCGAGGCCGAACGGCTGCGCGCACTCGGCTGGCGCGGCCCGATCCTGCTCCTCGAAGGCTGCTTCGAGCCGCGCGATCTCGAGGCCTGTTCGCGCCTGAACCTGTGGCACACGGTGCACCACAAGGCCCAGGTCGACATGCTGAGCCGGCACAAGACCCACACGCCGCAGCGCGTCTTCCTCAAGCTCAACAGCGGCATGAACCGGCTCGGCTTCAGCCCCGCCGCCTACCGCAGCGCTTGGTTGCGACTGAGCGGCCTGACGCAGGTCGACGAGATCACGCTGATGACGCACCTGTCGGACGCCGATGCGAGCCGCTCCAGCGGGCACGGCATCGCGCAACAGCTCGCCGTCTTCGAAGAGGCCACGCAAGGCCTGCCCGGCGAGCGCTCGATCGCCAACAGCGCCGCGTGCCTGCGCTTTGCGTCCACCGAGCCGCGCGTGCGCGGCGACTGGGTGCGACCCGGCATCATGATCTACGGCTCGTCGCCCGACCACCCCGAGCACGACGTCGACCACTGGGCGCTGCGCCCGGCGATGACCTTGCGTGCACGCATCATCGCGATCCAGCAGCTGCAGCGCGGCGACACGGTCGGCTACGGCAGCGGCTTCACCGCCGAGCGCGCGATGCGTATCGGCGTGGTGGCCTGCGGCTACGCCGACGGCTACCCGCGCGTTGCGCCCACCGGCACACCGGTGCTCGTCGACGTCGTGCGCACGCGCGTGGTCGGGCGCGTCTCGATGGACATGATCACGGTCGATCTGAATCCGGTGCCGGCCGCCGACGAGGGCAGCGAAGCCACGCTCTGGGGCATGGGCGCGGGCGGCCGCGTCCTGCCGATCGACGAGGTCGCGCACGCCGCCGGCACGCTCGGCTACGAGCTGATGTGCGCGCTCGCGTCGCGTGTGCCGGTGCGCGCGATCTGAGAGGCTGAGCCGGCGCATGCGCCCGAGTCCCGCACCACGCCGCCGAGAATGCGCGGCCTGTACGCACCCGCCTTGCCGCGCGTTGCCGGCGACCGGTCCGAACGAGGCGCGGCCGACCGCGCCAGCGCCGTGATCCCGCGCGTCGTCGTCAATCCCGACGAGGTCGAGATCAGCGCGATCCGGGCCCAGGGCGCGGGGGGCCAGAACGTCAACAAGGTCTCGAGCGCGGTACACCTGCGCTTCGATATCCACGCCTCGACCTTGCCCACCGAGGTGAAGGATCGATTGCTGGCGCGCGCCGACCAGCGCATCACCGCCGAGGGCGTGATCGTCATCAAGGCGCAGACCAGCCGCAGCCAGGACGCGAACCGCGCCGATGCGCTGCAGCGCCTGCAGGCGCTCGTCGACGCGGTGGCCAACCCGCCCAAGGCGAGGAGGCCCACGAAGCCGACATTCGGCTCCAAGCAGCGCCGCCTCGAAAGCAAGAGCCTGCGCGCGGCCGTGAAGGCCGGGCGCGGCAAGGTCAGCGAATGACGGCGCTGCGTCGCGCTCCGGACGTGGCGTAGCAGGCGAACCAGGCCCGAGAGATTCACCCGATCTGCCACCGGCCAAGCGCGACGCGGATCACCCGGGCCCGGCGACAATGCCCGCATGGCCAAGGACAAGTCGATCTACACCTGTACCGAATGCGGCGGTGTGGAGCCCAAGTGGCAGGGCAAGTGCCCGAGCTGCGGCGCCTGGAACACGCTGATCGAGTCGGTCGAAGAGAACACGCCGAAGAACCGCTTTGGCGGACCCGCGCGCGCGCTGGTGGCGAGCCAGCCGGTCGCCACGTTGGCCGAGATCGAAGCCTCCGAGGTCGAGCGCCAGCCCACCGGCATCGACGAACTGGACCGCGTGCTCGGCGGCGGCATCGTCGCCGGCGGCGTGGTACTGATCGGCGGCGACCCGGGCATCGGCAAGTCGACCTTGCTGCTGCAGGCGCTCGACCACCTCTCGCGCAACCTGAAGACGCTGTATGTGACCGGCGAGGAAAGCGGCGCACAGGTCGCGATGCGCTCGCGCCGGCTCGGCCTGGGAGCGTCAACGGTGCGCGTGCTGGCCGAGATCCAGCTCGAGAAGATCAGCGCCACGCTCGCGGACGAGCAGCCTGCGGTCTGCGTCATCGATTCGATCCAGACCCTGTACAGCGATCAGCTTTCGTCGGCGCCCGGCTCGGTGGCGCAGGTGCGCGAGTGCGCCGCACAGCTCACGCGCATCGCCAAGAGCACTGGCATCACGATCATCCTGGTCGGCCACGTCACCAAGGAAGGCGCGCTCGCTGGGCCGCGCGTGCTCGAGCACATCGTCGACACGGTGCTGTATTTCGAGGGCGACACGCATTCGAGCTTCCGGCTGGTGCGCGCGATCAAGAACCGCTTCGGCGCGATCAACGAGATCGGCGTCTTCGCGATGACCGAGAAGGGCCTGAAGGGCGTGTCCAACCCGAGCGCGATCTTCCTCTCGACCCACGGCGACCCGGTGGCCGGCTCGTGCGTGCTCGTCACCCTGGAAGGCACGCGCCCGCTGCTGGTGGAGGTGCAGGCGCTGGTCGACTCGGGCGGCCCGAGTCCGCGGCGCCTGAGTGTGGGCATCGAGCGCGACCGCCTCGCGATGATGCTTGCGGTGCTGCACCGTCACGCCGGCATCGCCTCGAACGATCAGGACGTGTTCGTCAACGCGGTGGGCGGCGTGCGCATCAGCGAGCCCGCCGCCGACCTGGCCGTGATGCTGGCGATCCAGAGCAGCCTGCGCGCGCGCGCGCTGCCGCGCGGCTTCATCGCGTTCGGCGAGGTCGGCCTGGCCGGCGAGGTGCGGCCCGCGCCACGCGGCCAGGAGCGCCTGAAGGAAGCCGCCAAGCTCGGCTTCTCGATCGCGATCGTGCCGAAGGCCAACGCGCCGAAAAGGCCCATCGAGGGCCTGACGATCCATGCCGTCGAGCGGATCGAGCAGGCGATCGAGCGGGTGCGTTCGTTGTAGTCGGCGGTCGCGGACACGCCGGCCTGCATCACGACCGGTGCGCTGGCACCAACGTCAAGGCAGGCGGTGCAGCCACGCGGTGGTCGCAAACTTGGTGCGCACGAGGTCTTCGGCCTTGGCCAGCTCGGTGGCCGTGATCTGCCCCGGTGTCGCACCATACAGCGACGTGAAGGTGGCCTTGAGCGCATCGATGATTGCCGCGCGTGACAGGCCGGTCTGGCTGCGCAGCGGGTCGACCCGCTTGACGGCCGACACCGTGCCCTTGTCGCTCATCTTCTCGCGGCTGATGCGCAGCACCTTGACCATCTTCTCGCCATCCATGTCGTAGCTCATGGTGGCGTGGTGCAGCACGGCCCCGTTGCCGAGCCGCTTCTGCTCGGCGCCGCCGATCTTGCCGATGGCCGAGGTGATGTCGTTCAGCGGCCGGTAAAAGGCATCGATCCCCAGCGATCTGAGGGCCGTGATCACCCATTCGTCCAGGAACGCGTACGAGTCGGCGAACGACATTCCGCGCACCAGGTCGCGTGGCGCATAGATCGAGTAGGTGATGATGGTGCCGGCTTCCATGAACATCGCGCCGCCGCCCGATATCCGGCGCACGATCTCGAAGCCGTACTTCTCCGCATTCTCCAGGTCGACCTCGTTCTTTACCGACTGAAAGCAGCCGAGCACGACCGCCGATTCGTCCCATTCCCAGATGCGCAGCGTGGGTGGGCGGCGGCCCTCGCCGACTTCGATCGACAGCACCTCGTCGAGCGCGAGGTGCACCTTGGGCGACAGCGGCCCCGAGTGGATGATCGACCAGTCGTAATCGGTGAAGCTCGTGGCATGCGACAGCGCCCGGCGCACCGCGATCGCCACCGCTTCCGGTGAGAAACCCAGCAACACCGCATCGGTTGGAAGCGCGTGCCGGATCGCGTCGGCGATCGCGTGGGAGTCGCTGGACGCCGGCAGGCCGTTGACTGCGGCATCGATGGCCCCGAGGGCCTCGTCGGGCTCGAGGAAAAAGTCGCCCGCAAGCCGGAAATCCGTGATCACGTCGTTGGTGATATCGAGGTCGACCACCACGAGCTTGCCGCCCGGAACCTTGTACTCTCCATGCATTCGATCCTCCTTCTCTCGAGACGCCACGCTATTGTGTGCCGCCACCCCCGACGCGAGGGGCACGGCTCGACCCCACGCCAACCGGATCAGCCCCGATGACCCCACTGACCCTGCAGCGCCTGAACG
>JBDSBD010000234.1:0-3211 GCA_039921765.1 Burkholderiaceae bacterium | reverse complement strand
CTTTCTCGACGTCTCGGTCGGATTTCGATCCCATCGGGTGCGCCTGAAGCTTCGACGCGACGATTATGACGAGAAGCGTCGAGCGGCTTGCCGGAACGGGCCCATGCCGCGCGCCACACGGGTCGGGCGTAGAGCGCGAGGCCGGTGGTCAGCATCGCGCCAACGCCTCGCCAATGAAGCCGTCGGCATCGATGAACGATATGTGCGCACGGTGTCTCGAGCACGATCAGTGCCGCCAGCCATCGCAGGCGCCGTCCAACCGCTGGCTGATCGAGCAGCACCGGCAAGCGCATCGGACACCCGGAGCGTGATCTTGATGGATCTCGATCCAGCCACGGCCGCCCTCAGCTCCGCGCGCTTGTCCTGGCGTGG
Organism: Burkholderiaceae bacterium; assembly: GCA_039921765.1. Lineage (GTDB taxonomy): Bacteria > Pseudomonadota > Gammaproteobacteria > Burkholderiales > Burkholderiaceae_C > JBDSBD01. Next base: position 2,839 of record JBDSBD010000234.1, on the reverse strand, counting down.
GGGCCGTCTGACCACTTCGACGAGGGCCGATCGAGCGAACGCGGCCAGCGTCAGATGCCGCTCAGCAGCTTGCACCCTGACCGCCTCGCTCAGGCCGCGAAGGTCGACGGTGATGCCGTCGCGGGCGGCCATGGCGCTGCTTTGCCCACGCGTGATGCGATAGCAGGCGCCCGGCGATTTGTCGCAGGCGATCGCCCAACGCTACCAGGCCAGCATCTGCCGCGCCGCTCGCTGCCGATTTCAGCAGGCGGGTGACGGTTGAATCAAATCGATCGAACAGCTGGTTGGCCTGGGTGAGTGGCGCGGCGGGAGCGGGTTCGCTCCGCTTGGCTCGGCCACCCCTGCACCTTCCATCGTCACGGCAGCCAGTGCGTCCCGCGCCACGGCGACCGGCTCGTCAGTGTCCCGCATCGTTGCGACAGCGGCGCGCGTAAGAGCGGCGTCGCTGTCGATCAGGCGAGTGACGCGCTCGGGATGTTCATCGTGGAGTTTGCTCAACTCGTACAAGGTCCTCGGCGAGGTGCACCGGCCGGAGTTCAACGCGTCGTCCAGTACCTCTGGCAGCGACAACAAGGCCAGATGGTGTGTCACCGCCGTGGGTTCGATGCAAAGGAGCTGAGCGATGGCGGTGTTCGTTTCGCCTGCCTGTGATCTGGTCTGTATGAAGCGAGCCAGATCCATGGGTGACAGGGCGTGCCGCTTCAGGTTCTCGGCCACTTGCGCGTAGCCATCGATGGGGCTGGTTGCCAGCGTCACCGGTACCGCTTCCAATCCCGCCAGTCGCGCTGCCTGCCAGCGCTTGCTGCCCAGGCGAATGATGTAACGGCCGGGCACATCGGCAGGCGTCACGACGATCGGCTGCAGCACGCCGCGCTCGGCGATGTCCTGCGTCATCTCGTCGAGATCGGCCTGCGGAATCTCGGTGCGCGGATTGTGCGGATCGGCCTCGAGCTGGTCGATGGGCACCATCAGCGGCTCGCCACGGCTCGGAGCGGGTTCGATGTCGAAGAAGCTGCGTTGCTCTACCGCAGTCGCCGGTGACGATGTGGCAGGCTGCGCGCTTTTGCGCGAGGACCAGAGGGCACGCATGATCAGAAATACTGAACCCGATCGGCTCCGTTCTCCGCGATGATTTTTTGCTGTTTTCCAGCAAGTTGGTTCGCAAGGTCGTCCGCCCGATGTCGTAGCAAGAGGGTCGGACTGTATCGAGCGCGACTCATGACGTTTGTCCGAAAAACGTGCTATTTTTCGGACATGAAGGAAGCCTCGTTGCCGCAGACTGGTCACACGCCTGATGCCAGGCATCGACGCTCGGTCGAATCGAGCATCGACGCCGCCATCTCGCGCAAGGTGCGCCGCGCCAAGCCCGGCACAGTGTTCACACCGGCACTGTTCGCGGGCCTGGGTGGCCGCGCCGCAGTCGACAAGGCCTTGCAGCGCCTGGTTGCACGCGACGAGTTGCGTCGCCTGTCGCGTGGGCTGTACGACAAGCCTCGGCAAGACCCGTTGCTCGGAACCTTGTGGCCGTCGGTCGAAGCTGTGGTCGCAGCGCTAACCGGCAAGGACAAGCTTCGCCTTCAACCGACCGGGGCCTACGCCGCCAACCTGCTCGGACTGTCCGACCAGGTGCCAGCACGCGTCGAGTTCCTGACTGACGGCACCAGCCGCACCGTCAAGGCGGGGCCGATGCAGATCGTGCTCAAGCGGACCACGCCGCGCCAGATGGCTGCGGCGGGGCGCACCAGTGGCTTGGTGATCCAGGCCCTGCGCAGTCTCGGGCCAGAGCATGTGACACCCCAAAGGCTAGAGAAGCTCAGACGCAACGTACCCGCTGCCGAACGTCGCACATTGCTGGACGACCTGACCTTGGCTCCGGGCTGGATGCAGCCCACCCTGCGGGCTCTGGCCGCGAGCAAGTAGTTCCATGGCAAGGCTCGCATCGCAGTTCGTAGCGCTTCCACCCGAGCGACGCTCACTCGCAGTCACGCAGACGGCAGCGCGCATGGCCGTATCGAGCGTGATGGTCGAGAAGGACTTCTGGGTCAGTTGGCTGCTCGGGCTGCTCTTCGCGGACCCTGCCCTGGCGCCGCATCTCGTGTTCAAGGGCGGAACGTCGCTGTCGAAGGTCTATGGCGTGATCGATCGCTTCTCCGAGGACATCGACCTGTCGATGTCGCCGGCCTTCGTGGGCGCAGATGAGTCGGTCTTCGCGGCCACGAAGAGCCGAACGCGGCGCGATGCAGCGCTGGCGCAGATGCTGGCGCAGTGCGGTGAGCAGACCCGTGACGTCCTCATGCCACGGCTCGAACAGGCCATCGTCGAACACCTCGGTCGCCGCTCGGGCGGCGCATCTTGGTTGCGCTACGAGGACGACGCTTTCGCGCGCTCGCCGGTCGTGCACTTCGAGTACCCGACCGCCTCCGAGGCCGGCTTCGAGTACCTACGCCGTGAAGTGAAGCTCGAACTGGGATCACTCACCGACCAGCGGCCCACCGAACAGCATGCAGTGCGCCCCTGGGTCGTCGATGACTTCCCCGCAGCCTTCCCCGATTGGCAGTGCCAGGTGACCGCGCTCGAACTGGCGCGCACGTTCTGGGAGAAGGCAACCACCCTCCACGCGGAGCACCATCGCCCCGCGGACCAGGCGACACCCGATCGCTATGCGAGGCACTACGCCGACATGGAGCGGCTGCTTCGCCACCCCGACGCCGCCGCGATGCTTGCGGACTATGCGCTGTGCGAGCGCGTCGTCGAATGGAAGAGCCGGGTATTCGCGCGCCAATGGGCTCGCTACGACTTGGCCAGGCCAGGCACGTTTCGATTGCTGCCGACCGACGAA
>JBDSBD010000233.1:0-8805 GCA_039921765.1 Burkholderiaceae bacterium | reverse complement strand
GTGATGGGACGGATCACGTCCTGGTCGGCGCGCGGCGCGTCCGGTACGTCGGCGAGGTTCTCAGCCACCGTCTTGCCGGTGATCGTGATGCAGTCACCGTGCAGCAGCCCGGCCTTCAGCAGCATCTTCATCACCTGCGGAATGCCGCCGGCGCGGTGCAGGTCGACCGCGAGATAGCGGCCCGAAGGCTTGAGGTCGCACAGCACCGGCACCTTCTGGCGCATGCGCTCGAAGTCGTCGATGCTCCACTCGACCTCGGCTGCGTGCGCGATCGCGAGGTAGTGCAGCACGGCATTGGTCGAGCCGCCGACGGCCATGATCACGGCCACAGCGTTCTCGATGCTCTTGCGCGTGACGATGTCGCGCGGCTTGAGGTCGTTCTTCACCGCCTCGACCAGCGCCTTGGCTGCGTTCGCCGCGCAGGCCGTGATCTCGTCGTGCGGATTGGCCATCGTGCTCGAATACGGCAGGCTCAGGCCGAGCGCTTCGAAGGACGAGCTCATCGTGTTCGCGGTGTACATGCCGCCGCACGAGCCGCTGCCGGGGATGGCGCGGCGCTCGATCTGGGAGAAGTCCTCCTCGTTCATGTTGCCGGCTGAAAATTGACCGACGGCCTCGAACACGCTGACGATGTTGAGATCCTGCCCCTTGTAGCGGCCCGGCAGGATGGTGCCGCCGTACACGTAGATGGCAGGCACGTTGGCGCGCAGCATGCCCATCATGCCGCCGGGCATGTTCTTGTCGCAGCCGCCGACCACCAGCACGCCGTCCATCCACTGGCCGCCGACGCAGGTTTCGATGCAGTCGGAGATCACCTCGCGCGACACCAGGCTGTACTTCATGCCCTCGGTGCCCATCGCCATGCCGTCGCTGATGGTCGGCGTGCCGAAGATCTGTGCATTGCCGCCCGCTGCCTCGATACCGGCCACCGCCGCATCGGCAAGCTTTTGCAGCCCCGAGTTGCAGGGCGTGATCGTCGAGTGGCCGTTGGCCACGCCGATCATCGGCTTCTTGAAGTCAGCCTCCTCGTAGCCGAGGGCGTAGTACATCGAGCGGTTCGGTGCGCGCGCCACGCCTTCGGTGATGTGGGCGGAGCGGCGGTTGATCTTGGGCACGGGCAAGTCTCCTGGAGTCGGGGTGGAGCCGATCGGATCGACCGGGAGCACAGTATCCGGGTCGACAGGCGGCGTGTCCAATATATGCTTTGTCCGATATTGATATGCTGAGCGAATGAACCGGATCGACGCCGCCGCGGACCCGAACATCGACCTGCGCGCCTGGCGCCAGTTCCTCGCGCTGGCCGAGAGCCTGCACTTCGGGCGCGCCGCCGAACGTCTGCACATCACACAGCCGCCGCTCACGTTGGCGATCCAGCAGCTCGAGCGGCGTCTGGGCATGCGCCTGTTCGAGCGCTCGCGCCGCAGCGTCACGCTCACGCCGGCCGGCGCCGCACTGGTCGATCCGGTGCGCCGGTTGCTGAGCCAGGCGGCCGGGCTGGCTGCGCTCGCGCACCGGGCCGCGGACGGCCAGACCGGGCGCGTGCGCCTGGGCTTCGTCTCGACGATCGGCTTCGGGCCGCTGCCCGGTTGGCTGGGCGCGTTTCGCGCCTCGAACCCGCAGATCGCGATCGAGTTGCGCGAGGCCACCGGCGACGTCCAGCTCCAGGCCTTCGAGCAGGGCACGATCGACGCCGGCTTCGTGCTGCACGCACCCAACCTCGCGCCGGACATGCCGGTGCGGCTGCAGCGGCTCTCACTTGGCGTCGAGCCGCTGGTGCTGGCGCTGCCCGAATCGGCGCCGTGGGCCGTGGCGCGCCGCTTGCGCGCCGACGACGTGCTGGCGCAGCCGCTCGTGATCTTTCCGCGCAGCGCCACACCGTCGCTCTTCGATGCGGTGCTCGCGTTCTATCACCGCCACGGCGCCACGCCGCTGATTGCGCAGGAGGCGGTGCAGATGCAGACCATCGTCAACCTGGTGTCGGCGGGCCTGGGGATTGCGCTCGTGCCCACGGCGGTCACCCAGCTGCAACGCAGCGGCGTGCGCTACCGTCCGCTGCCGGCGGCTCTTGCCGAAGGTGCGCCACAGGCCGAGACCAGTCTGCTCTGGCCGAGCGATGCGGCACCGGCGGTGCTGCGCTTTGTCGAGTTCGTGCGCGGCTTGTTGCGCTCCGCGCCACGGGGCCGATGAGCCGCTGGGTTATCGTTCGCCCTGACCCTTGCGCCGCACCGTGCCCTGACTCTCCATGCTCGTCCACCCCCAATTCAATCCCGTTGCGCTGCAGATCGGCCCGATCGCCATCCACTGGTACGGCCTGACCTACCTGGTGGCCTTCGGCCTGTTCGTGTGGCTGGGCGCGCAGCGCGTCAAGCTGGCGCAGTACGCGCAGGCCGGCTGGACGCGCCGTGACATCGAGGACCTGCTGTTCTTCGGTGTGCTTGGCGTGGTGATCGGCGGCCGGCTCGGCTATGTGCTGTTCTACAAGCCCGAGTACTACGCTGCCCATCCGCTCGAGATCTTCGCGGTGTGGAAGGGCGGCATGGCGTTCCATGGGGGTCTGCTTGGGGTGCTCGCGGCAGTGGCGCTGTTCGCACGCAGCCGCGGCCGACCGTTCCTGCAGGTCACCGACCTGATCGCGCCGTGCGTGCCCACCGGCCTGGCCTCGGGGCGCATCGGCAACTTCATCAACGGCGAGCTGTGGGGCCGCGCGGCCGACCCGAACCTGCCGTGGGCGATGATCTTCCCGCAGTCGGGGACCAACATCCCGCGCCACCCGTCGCCGCTGTACCAGTTTGCGATGGAGGGCGTGCTGCTGTTCGTGATCCTGTGGATCTACGGGAAGAAGCCGCGCGGCCTGGGTCAGGTGTCGGGCGTGTTCCTGGTCGGCTACGGGGTGTTTCGCTTCATTGCCGAATACTTCCGCGAGCCGGACGACTTTCTCGGCCTGCTGGCACTCGGCCTGAGCATGGGCCAGTGGCTGTGCGTGCCGATGGTCGTGGCCGGCCTTGCGTTGTGGGCATGGGGCCGCGGCCACAAGGCCACCGCCGTGGCCTGAGCGCTTCGACCTTTTTCCGGAACCTGCCCAGTGATGCGTCAAATCTTCCTCGACACCGAAACCACCGGACTGAGCCCCGAATCCGGCGACCGCATCGTTGAGATCGGTTGTGTCGAGATGGTGGGGCGGCGGCTCACGGGCCGCACGCTGCACGTCTATCTCAATCCCGAACGGCGCAATAACGAGGAAGCGGCCAAGGTGCACGGACTGACCGACGAGTTCCTGGCCAACAAGCCGCTCTTTGCCAGCGTCGCCGACGAGTTGCTCGAGTTCGTCGGCGGGGCCGAGATCGTGATCCACAACGCCGGCTTCGACATCGGTTTCCTGAACGAAGAGCTCAAGCGCGTGGGCCGACCCCGGTTCACCGAGTTCACCGGCGCGATCACCGACAGCCTGCTGATGGCGCGCGAGATGTTCCCGGGCAAGGCCAATTCGCTCGACGCCTTGTGCCGGCGCCTCGAAGTCGACAACTCCGGCCGCAGCCTGCACGGCGCGCTGCTCGACGCCGGACTGCTGGCCGAGGTCTACATCCGCATGACGCGTGGCCAGGAGTCGCTGATGATCGAGGCGCGCGGTCCAAGCGCCAGCGAAGCTGCGCTCGCCGCAGTGGATGTTGCCCGGCTCGAGCTGTGCGTGATCGAGGCCGATGCGGCAGAGCTTGCCGCCCACGATGCGCTGCTCGCAGAGATCGACAAGGCGAGTGAAGAACACACCGTCTGGCGGATGTCGCAGGCAGTGCCTGTGGCATAATTTCGGGCTTTCCGGCGTGCGCCGGAAACGCATCATCCGGGCGGTTAGCTCAGGGGTAGAGCACGACATTCACACTGTCGGGGTCGGGGGTTCGAAACCCTCACCGCCCACCACGATCGACCGGTCGACGGCGCGAAATCTGGGGTTCCTGGGGACTTTCCAGGGACGAATTCGCGAAATCAGCCCCGACGTGTGTCGATCGCCTGGCGCGTCAAGAAGCGCTCAATGGACCTTGGTTTCGGCACCGATGGGGCTTCATTTCGGGGCTCGTTTCGAGCGTTGGTCGAGCGCCATTCCAACGTCACCATCTCTGCCGCGTCGATCCATTCGCTGAGCCACTTCGCGAACACGACCAGGTAGACGTTCGCGTTGTCGCCGAGGCGGCGCGCTTCGAATGCCGGGTCCAGCCCCGCCCGTGCACCAGGGTGGCTTCGAGCCCATTCTGGCGGAGATCGAGCGGCACCACGAGGTGGCGGCACGCCAAGCGCTGCCGTGTGACACGCTCGTCGACCAGACCTGCCGATCGATGCTCGAGATGGCTGCTCTCGACACGTCGACCGCGACGCGATGGCCTCACGGCGATTCTCGGGCTCGACGACGAACGTCCGGGAACAACGTCGCGGCACGCTGCGCCTGCCGAATGATGTCCCGAGACAGGAGGTAGGCCTCCATCTGCCGTTGAGTCAGTGTCTTCAAACTGCTTTGCGTCGAACGCCGCACTCTCCTTGTCGGCTGTCTCTTGCTGGTCATGGTTGATCCTCGCCAGGGAAAATGGAAAACGCGCTCCCCCGCTTGAGGCCGCGAGGGAGACACGTACGGTCGTGATCAGGCGACCTTCACCTCGATGCGTCTCGGCCGCGCCTCCTCGGATTTCGGGATTTGCAGCTGAAGCACGCCGTTGCGCAGAGTGGCCTCGATCTTCCCGGGATCCAGGTCGCGGCTCAGCGTGAACGAGCGGCGGAAATACGGGCTGCGCACTTCGCTGTGCAGCAACTCGATGTTCTCTGGCACGTCGATCTGAGCTCGGCCTTCAATCATCAGGTTGTCGCCTTCGACCTTGATCGTCAGGCGATCCTTGGACACACCTGGCATGTCCGCGAGAAGCATGATTCCCGACTCGTTCTCGGTGATGTCGACGGCCGGCGTGAGGGTTTGCTGGGGTACGCTCGACGGCTGATCGACCTGGTTCGCCTGGGTCACATGGGTAGTGGACTCGTCCATTGAAGTCTCCTTGTTCCGAGGGTTTCAGTTGACGCTGATTTGACGTGGCTTGGAGGACTCCCTCTTTGCCACGGTGACCTGCAGGATTCCATCGCGAAACTTCGCGTCGACCTTGGTCGGGTCCGCGTCCGCGGGAAGGCTGATCACGCGCCGGAATGGGCCGGCGAAGCGCTCCTGCGCATAGGCATTCATGTCCCCCCGAGGCTGCGACGAGTCGCCGTTCCGCTGTCCCGACAGGGTCAGCAACCCGCGGTCGACCGTGATCTCGATCTCCTGGGGATCGATCCCCGGGGCGAAGGCGATCACCTCGATCGCGTCCGCCGTGTTGCCGACGTTGACCGCAGGGAAGGCACCGAGCGCCACGGCTCGAATGCCGGACACGCCTGAAGGTTGAAGCATTCCCTCGAGCTGCTGTTGCAGCCAAGTCAATTCCGGGAATAGGCTCCCGGCAGCCCGGTATGAACCGATCATGCTGCGCTCCTATTCGACGACCAATGCCCTGGGGCAGGCGACCTGCCTTGCCGTCCACACGCCAGGTGCCGTCATCCCCGGCGCGGTTTGAAAAATAGGGTCTGGTGGAATCACTTCAAGAGCCCTTGAATCGGATTCTCCGCAACACATTTCCGCGCCGAGGACTGGCAACTCTCGGCTTGACAGCGCCGTGCTCACGTGGGTCCTGCGGTCCGGCCTGGCATTGCCAAAACGGGGTGGGCCGCACCGAACAAGGAGTGCCGGCATGAGCACGAAACAGGTGAAGCAGGGTACCGGGCGGGCACCGACGTCTGTATCGCACGGCTGGCTCGGGCTCAGGCATCGCGCCCGCGGGGCTCTGACACGCTTCGGGTCAAGAGTCGAAACGGGCGCCGAAAGCGCCGAGCGGTACTACTCCTTGGGAAACCGAGATTTCATCGCCGCCGACGTCAGCGCTGGCCAGCGCAGCATCGTCGTGCAACGGCAAGCGCTCGGCATGGGCCGCTCGGAGTTCAGGATCGAGTTGCACGGAAATAATCCGTCCATTCAGGGCGAGCGGCGGATGGGGCGAGGGTTCCCTGGCGAGGACCATGATTCGGTCCAGAGCTTCTGCGTCTCGCTCCGACGTGTGGTGCCACTGCCGGCAGCCGTGAACCCCGACAAGGCCAGGGCCACCTATCGCGACGGGATTCTTCGAGTCGTTTTACCGAAGAACGACGGCGCGTCCTCGCGACGTCTGGCGGCCCAGGTCCATTGAGCTCTTGCCCTGCGAAAGGTCATGATCGACTCGAAGACGACGTTCCCGAACCTCGCGTGCGCCCGAAGGGACGGAGCGTACAGTGGCCGTCTCGAACGAAACCACCTGGGCCTCGATCCATGAGATCCCTCGCCAGACGACTCGCGCTGGTCGTCGCGAAGATGTTCAAGCGCGCGATCGAGGGGCGCATGGACGCACGGCCGCTTCAGAGTACGCCCGGGCTATGCTGAACACTGTCCAATTCCGCGCGGTCGACATTCGCAAGCAAGATGACTTGCGCTACCGCTGGACGCTGAGGCGTCCGAACGGTCGTGTCCTTGATGAAGGGGTCGAGTTCTATATATCAAGCTGCCTGGCTGCGGCCACCGCAAGGGTGGATCCCACGACCAGGATCAGCGTCACGGTTGACGGTTTCGTCGCCGGTGATTTTTTGGCAGCGCGAACTCAGTTGGAACCCTCGGCCGTTGCGCTCGAGATTGCGCAAGGCATGCTGACTCGCCAGGCGTGTTAGTTGCCATTGCGCAGGCGATCTACCCGACCCATGGTGCTCCAACCTCGGCGGGGTGATGCACGGAACCGGATTTGCGAAACGGCCGACGCAGGCGCTCCGGTTCGAAACCGTCACAGCCCGCCACGATCCAGCGGTCGTCAGCGCAACGATTCCGATCTCCGGGGATGTTTCAGGGCCCTGCCTGCGAAATCGGACCCGGCGCGTGTCGATCGCTTGGTGCGTCCAAAGGCGCTGAACGGACCTTGGATTGGGCGGCGATCGGCGACAGCACTCTGCGAACGTGGTAATGAAGATGGTGGTGGTGCTGATGCCGATGGCCGGTACCGGCTTGTTCGCGATGGCCATGGGTGCGATGGCGCGGGTGATGACGTTGATGCCGCTCCCTGTCTTTCATCCCGTGTCGGACCGGACCTTCGGCGAGTGGATCTCCGGCGCGCATGCTGCCCGGTAAGCCCCGCCACCCGTGCAGTACGATCTGCCAAAGGACACCGCGATGGATTCAAGAAAGATGTCGGCCGGGACCCAGTTTCCGGCGCTGAGTTGGAACGCTGCCTCGGGTGGGCGGGTGGCACCGTCAGAAGGCGCAGGCTGGCGCTTGCTCATCGTTTACCGCGGCAAACACTGCCCGTTGTGCAAGAGCTACCTGAACACGCTGGATGAGATGCTCGAAGCGTTCCAGGCCGCGCGAATTGCCGTGGCGACCGTGTCGGCGGACACCCGGGAAAAGGCCGAAGCCGAAGTCGCCGAGTGCGGCTGGAAGTTTCCGGTGGGGTATGGCCTCACGGTCGAGCAGATGCGCGAACTCGGCCTGTACATCTCGGATCCGCGCTCCCCGCAGGAGACCGATCGTGCGTTTGCCGAGCCGGGCCTGTTCGTCATCAACCCCGGCGGTCAGGTGCAGATGATCGACATTTCCAATGCGCCGTTCGTCCGACCGGACCTGAAGTCGCTGCTGCAGGGCCTGAAGTTCGTGATCAGCAAGGACTACCCGATCAGAGGGCGCGCATAGGCATGCCCGCGCCACCACGGCATCGCTCCATGCCATGACGACCGCCGCTTGCGCCAGCGGCAACACATCGTCGCGCTACAGCCCGATCGAAGACTACGCGCTGATCGGCGACTGCCATGGTTCGGCGCTGGTCGGCCGCGACGGCAGCATCGATTGGGCGGCGCTGCACCGCTTCGATGCCGACCCTGTGTTTTGTCGGATTCTCGATGCCGGGCGCGGCGGCTTCTGGTCGATCCGTCCCCGCGATGCATTCACCACCGAGCGCGCCTACCTTGCGGGAACCAACATCCTGCGCACGGTGTTCAGTACTCCGTCGGGCCGCGTCGCCGTCACCGACTTCATGCCGGTGGGCCGTCGGCTCGACGCCGGTGTCAACGACTACGTGCATCTGAACGCACCGGCCTGGATCGTGCGGCGAGTCGAAGGGCTGCAAGGCAACGTGACGATGCAAAGCACATACCGCCCTTCGTCCGAGTTCACCCGCAAGCCGGTCACGCTGGTGGCAGATTCGGGCGTGTTGCACGCGGGCGCGGAGATGCCCATGCTTCATGCCGACCTCGGCTTCGTGGTCGATGGCGACAAGGCCAGCGCCGAGTGGCCCGTCGGCGCTGGCCAATGCCACGACATGGTGCTGGCGGGCAACAGCGTCGCAGGCGAAGCGCCTGGCGCCAGAGTCGCCGAATTTTTCGACGCAACGCGTGCCTTCTGGGAAGAATGGATTGGTTACTGCCGCTACCACGGGCCGTTCGAAGACGCGGTCCAACGCAGCGCGTTGACGTTGAAGCTGCTGACCTATGCGCCGACCGGTGCGATCGTGGCGGCGCCGACCACCTCGCTGCCGGAAGCCATTGGCGGTGAGCGCAACTGGGACTATCGATTCTGCTGGGTACGCGACTCTTCGTTCGCGCTGTACGCGCTGTCGGTGCTGGGCTACAGCGGTGAGGCGCAGTGCTTTCACGAGTTCTTGCTGGGCGCCATCGCCCGCTCGCTGCCCGATGTACGACCGATGTACGGCATCGACGGACGACGGAAAC
>JBDSBD010000232.1:0-14708 GCA_039921765.1 Burkholderiaceae bacterium | reverse complement strand
GGCCGAAGCCAGTGATGACGGCCACGCGATGGCCGAGGCGCACCACGCCATCAGCGACGCCGGTGGCTTCGACGCACGCCCGCGCGCCCAAGCCATGCTGCTCGGCCTGGGCTTCAAGACCCGTGAGCTCGACGCCCCGGTCAACAGCTTCTCCGGTGGCTGGCGCATGCGCCTGCAACTCGCGCGCGCGCTGATGTGCCCGGCCGATCTGATGCTGCTCGACGAGCCGACCAACCACCTGGATCTGGATGCCCTCGTCTGGCTCGAGGCCTGGCTCAAGAAGTTCGACGGCACGATGATCGTGATCAGCCACGACCGCGAGTTTCTCGACGCCATCACCAACGTGACCCTGCACCTCGACGAGACCCGGCTGACACGCTACACCGGCAACTACACCGCGTTCGAAGAGATGCGCGCCGAGCGCCTGATGCAGGCCGCTGCGAGCTTCCACAAGCAGCAAGAGCGCATGGCCCATCTGCAGAAGTTCATCGACCGGTTCAAGGCCAAGGCCAGCAAGGCCAAGCAGGCGCAAAGCCGCGTGAAGGCGTTGGCGCGGATGGAAAAGCTCGGCCCGGTGCTGACCAGCGCCGACTTCCAGTTCGAGTTTCGCGAACCGCTGAGCCTGCCCAATCCGATGCTGGCGTTTTCGCAGGTGGCTTGCGGGTACCTGGCGCCCCCGGTCGCCGAGTACGGCGACACACCCCCCGAGGGGGTCGGCCGCGCCTTGGGGCGGCCCGGCGCCGCGGCCGTGGCGCCCCCGACCACCGAGTGCGGCGACACGCCCCCCGAGGGGGTCGGCCGCGCCTTGGAGCGGCCCGGCGCCGCGGCCGACTCCGCCGGCGCCCCGACGGTCATCATTCGTGACATCAACCGCTCGGTGCTCGCCGGCCAGCGCATCGGCATCCTCGGCGCCAACGGGCAAGGCAAGTCAACGCTGGTCAAGACCATCGTCGGCGACCTGCCGCGCCTGTCCGGCGACATCACCGAAGGCAAGGGCCTGGCCATCGGCTACTTTGCCCAGCAAGAGCTCGACGTGCTCTCGCTCGACGACGGCGCGCTGATGCACATGGTCCGACTGGCGCGCGACAAGGGCCCGACCGCACGCGAGCAGGAGTTGCGCGACTTTCTCGGCTCGTTCCGCTTCGTCGGCGAGATGGTGACGCAGCCGGTGGGTACCCTGTCGGGCGGCGAGAAGGCGCGGCTGGTGCTCGCCATGCTGGTCTGGCAGCGTCCCAACCTGCTGCTGATGGACGAGCCGACCAACCACCTCGACCTCACCACCCGCGAGGCGCTCTCGATGGCGCTGAACGGGTTCGAAGGCACGGTCATGCTGGTCAGTCACGACCGCGCGCTGCTGCGCGAGGTCTGCGACGAGTTCTGGCTCGTCACCGACGGTGCGGTGAAACCCTTCGATGGCGACCTCGACGACTATCAGAAGTGGCTGCTCGAGCAGTCTCGTGAAGCCGCGCGCGAGCAATCCAAGGGTGACAAGGCCAAGCGCAAGCGCGCCGCTGCGGCCAGCGCCCCGGCACACTCGCCAACGGCCGCCGCCGCGACCGCCGCGCCAGCCCGAAAGTCAGGCCACAGCGCCGATCGCAAGGCGGGCGCTGCGATGCGTCAGCATCACAGCGACGAACTCAAGCCCTTGCGCAAGGAGCTGAGCGGCATCGACAACCGCCTGAGCGTGCTCGCAACCGACCGCGACGCGGTCCAGACTGCACTGATCGCACCCGACCTCACGCCGACGCAACGCGCCGAGCAGGGCAAGCATCTGAAGCAACTCAGCGACGAGATCGAATCGCTCGAAGCGCGCTGGCTCGAGCTCAGCACCCGGCTCGACGCGCTGAGCGATCACGCCGTCCATTGAGGACCCGCCGCGCCGCGCAAAGCTGCCGACGCGCGCTGCCAAGGCCGGCGCCGGCGATGCCTTTGCAACCCTCTGCCGCACAGAGCGCCGGCGCCGGGCCGTGGTGCCGGCAAGAAAACGCTTCGGCGACTCAGTGCGCCAGCGCCTGGTGGATGCACAAGACGTTGTCCTCGGGGTCGGTGAACCAGGCGCACTTCTCGCCCTCGGCGGCAAAGACATGGTTCACGGTCTTCAATCCCGGAAGGTCGTAGTCCTCGAAGCGCACACCGCGCTGCTCGAGATCGCGGATTTCGGCATCGACGTCGGCGACCTCGAAGCTGAGTGCCGTGAGCTGCGACTTCGGATGGTCCGGCCGCGGCAACAGCGACACGGTGCCGCCGCCATTGCTGCGCATCACGAACGAGCCGTCGGCATGCGCGCCCTCGGCGATCAGCCCCAGCTTGTCCTCGTAGAAATGGCGCGCGCGGTCGATCTGCCGCACCGGAAGAATCGTCGTGATCGGTGAATTGGCCAGCATGTCAGCCTCCAGCGGTTGCGGTGTCAGGCCTGCGCCCCGAACACCAGGTTGAACGGGGTTTCAGTGGCCCGGCGAAAGCGATTGAATCCGGCATCCGTCGCCACCGAGCGCAGGGGCCGCTCGCCGGCCTGCGCGCCGAGGCCGAGCCCGACCTCCTGCGACAGCGAGCATGGCGTGCAGATCATCGTCGAGGCCGACTGGTACACGCGCCCGACCGGATCGAGGTTGTCCTCAACGCGGTCGTTGGCGAACGGCTGTCTGCAGAGCCCGCGCCGCTCGCCCGGGCGCACCAGCGGCGCGCTCATCGCCGCACCGATGTCACCGACCATGCGCCCCACGAAGGCACTCAGACGATCCTCGTTGAGGGTCATGTTCGTCTCCTGACGGTTGCAATCCCTCGGAAACCGCGCGCTGGATTGCTTCAACTTACTTTCGGGTCGGCGGCTTGTCAACCCGTGGGTGGACAAATGCGGAACAAGTCATTGCACGGCCCGGGTCGATCCCGACCAGCGACTCCTGAAGGAGATCCATGCCCCGCAAAACACGCGGGCGCAACACCGCGCAGCAGGTTCTCGACAGCGCCGCCCGCCTGGTCCAGACACGCGGTTTCAACGGCTTCAGCTACGCCGGCATCGCCGCCGAGCTCGGCGTCACCAAGGCGACGCTGCACGATCACTTCCCGACCAAGGCAGAGCTGGGCCGCGCGCCGATCGCGCGCTACGAGCAGGAGTCTGCCGCGCTGCTGGCCGAGATCGGTGCCGACGTCGACAGCGGCGAGCACGACAAGCTGCGACGCTACGTGAAGATCGATGCCGACGTGTTGCAACAAGACCGGATGTGCATGTGCGGCGTGCTCGGCGGCGAGCATGCCACGCTGACCGAGGCGATGCGGCGCGGGCTGCAGCACTTCTTCGACGTCAACGAGAGCTGGCTCGCGCGCGTGCTCGAGCGCGGCCGCCGCCAGCGCCAGCTGCGCTTCTCCGGCTCGCCGCTCGACCAGGGGCGGCTGCTGGTCGGAGCGCTCGAGAGCGCGATGATGCTCGCCCGCTCCTATGCCGAGGCCTCACGGTTCCGCGTCGCCACCAACCGACTGCTCCCGCAACTGCGGCCGCTCGCGATGGTCGCGGCTCGCGCCAGCACCCCAGGTGCGCGCGGCGCCGTCGCGGCGCCGGGCCGCCGCACATCGGTCAAGCAGCGCGCCTGAGCGCCGGCACGCGAAGCTGTCCTGCAAAGCCGGTTCGACCCGGGCCTGCGCTTGCGCAGCGGGCACAGGCGCTTCGGCCCGGCCTGAGCCGGCATCGCGAAGCACCTGCGAAGCTGTGCAGCAACGCCGGCTCGACTCAGGCCCGCCCTGCGCGGTCGGCACAGGCGCTTCCGTCCGGCCTGAGGTCTGAAGACGGCGCCGGTTCAGGCCAGCCGCATCAGTTCGAGCATCAGCTCGATGCGCGCCTTCACCGGCGTCAAGGCGCCGGCCGACGGCCAGGCCTGCGGATCGTTGTCGACCACCGCGCCGAAGGCGCAGCGGGTGCTGCGAAGCACCCGCACGCCGGCGCGCTGCGCGGCCTGCAGCGCCACGTCGAGCTGGACATGCACGCTGCCGTTGCCGGTGGCGGCCACCACCAGGCCGCGCACGCCCTGCGCCACCAGTGCCTCGACCAGCGCCGGCCCGACGCCGGCATGGCTGAACACGATCTCGACGCGAGGCCAGGCGGCTGCGTCCACTTCGAGTGCGGCCCACGGCAGCAGCGCGGCGTCGTTCGGCCAAGCGCGAAAGCAGCGCAGCCGCCCTTCCTCGATCACCGCCACCGGGCCGGCTTCGCCAGAGCCGAACGCGTCGATGCGGTAGCTGTGCAGCTTGCGCACGTCGGCCGCGCCATGCACCGCGCCCGCCATGACCACGAGCACGCCGCGTGCGCCCGCGGTGCACGCGACCGTCACCGCATCGAGCAGGTTCTGCGGGCCATCGGCCTGCAACGCGTTGGCCGGCCGCATCGCGGCCGTCAGCACCAACGGTTTGAGCGGCGCCAGCGCGCGCTGCAGGAACCAGGCGGTTTCCTCCAGCGTGTCGGTGCCATGCGTGACGACGATGCCCGCGACCTCGGGCCGCGCCAGGTGATGTGCGCAGCGCAGCACCAGCTCGCGCCACACCGCGTGGCTCATGTCCTTGCTGTCGATCTGGGCCACCTGCTCGGCCTCCAGCGCGAACCTGGCCAACGGCGCGACGGCGCTGACCAGCCCGGCAACGCCGATCTCGCCGGCGCGGTAGCCGAGGTTTTCGCCGGCGTCGGACGTCGTGCCGGCGATCGTGCCACCGGTGCCGAGCACGACGACTCTGGGTGTACTGCTTTGCATTTTTCTCGAAGCTGGATGAAAATACAGGTACTGGATGGATCGTCAGCCTGCCATCGGCGGGCACCGGCGATCGACCATCCGCTCCAAGGAAGCCCAGTGTACGAACCACCCAAGCTCACCGACCGTCAGCAACAGATTCTCGACCTGGTGCAAAGCGCGATCGAACGCACCGGCGCACCCCCCACCCGGGCCGAGATCGCGCGCGAGCTCGGCTTTCGCTCTGCCAATGCCGCCGAGGAGCATCTGCAGGCACTGGCCCGCAAGGGCGTGATCGAGCTGATCGGCGGCACCTCGCGCGGCATCCGGCTGCGCGCCGAGACCCTGCGTCAGCTGAACCAGCAGCGCGGCAAGCAGTTCAGCCTGCCGCTGCCGAGTTTGGCGCAGCTCACGCTGCCGCTGATCGGGCGCGTCGCGGCGGGCAGCCCGATCCTGGCGCAGGAGCACATCGACCAGACGTACCTGATGGAAGCCAGCATGTTCCCGCGCCGGCCCGACTACCTGCTCAAGGTGCGCGGCATGAGCATGCGTGACGCCGGCATCATCGACGGCGATCTGCTCGCGGTGCAAAAGGCCAGCGATGCCAAGAACGGCCAGATCGTCGTCGCCCGGCTCGGTGACGAGGTCACCGTCAAGCGCTTCCGGCGCACCCGCCACAGCATCGAGCTGATTCCGGAGAACCCGGACTTCAAGACCCTCGTCGTGCCCACCACCGGCGCCGACGCGGGCGAAGTGCAGTTCGAGCTCGAGGGCCTGGCGGTCGGGCTGATCCGCAACAACATGATGATGTGAATCGGGTACGCCATGGCATTTCCCGTCAAGACCTCCGCGCTCAGGCCGAGCATCATCAAGGCGCCGAAGGCGGCGGGCCCGGCCGAGTGCGAAACGCTCGAGCAGTTGCCCAACATCGGCCCGGCGCTGGCCGCCGACCTGCGCTCGATCGGCATCCGGCATCCCGCCGAGCTGCGCGGCAAGGATGCGTTCGTGCTCTACCAGAGGTTGTGCGCCGCCACCGGCCAGCGCCGTGATCCGTGCGTGCTCGACACCTTCATGGCCGCCACCGACTTCATGGCCGGCGCACCGGCCGCGCCGTGGTGGCACTACACCGCGCAGCGCAAGGCACTGTTCGGCGCGGTGTAGGTGTTGTCGGTGGCGCGGTCGCGTCGCGACCCGTGCTCCACTCAAGGCCGCGGCAGCAGCACCAGTGTGTGTTCGGCCGGCTTCGCGCTCCACAGCGGCACGTACTCGACCTTGGCCCAAGGGGCAACGAAGCTGCGGTACAGCGGCGAGAACACGATCCCCGACTGGCCGGTCGAGTGCATCACGCGTGAATTCGCCGGGTCACCGAGGTCGTACAGCGCGCGCAGCGACGGGCCGTGCTCGTCGAGGTAGAGCTCGCCGGTGCTGCTGTCGGGCTTCAGGTTCACGCGCGACACGTTGACGGTGTAGGTGTCGCCGCCCACCGGCGTGCGCAGCTCGAACCACCTTGCGAGCAGCTTCACGTGGCTGAACGGCCGGTGCTCGGAGCGCGCGATGTGCGCTGCACCCCATCGCCACCGGGCGACGTCGGCGCCGTGCGCGGCCTGCAGTTCATCAAGCGCCTGCGTGAACGCGGTGTCGATCTGCTGCTGGCAGGTCTCGACCGCCGCGGTGGTGATGTCATCGCAGCCCCAGGCGTCATTGCGTTCGAGCACACCCTCCAACGCATCGCGGAAACTGCGCGACGCCAGCGTTCCCTGGTAGAGCTCATCGCCCAGCTTGTTCGAGAACAGGTTGTCGGTGAGGTGCCGCGTCCAGGCCCACAGGATCAACGGCGCCGCCCGGTCGACCGCCATCGTGGCGTCGAACCCGGCCAGTTCGCGCTGCGCGGCCGCAGCGAGCGGATGGGTCGACGTCGCCGTGCGCGCATAGGGCAGCAGTTTCTGCGCCGCGAGCGACAGCTGGTCGCCCTGGATGCGCTGCAGGCTCGCCAGGCTGTGCCGGGGCGTCGCCTCGAGCAGCTGGGCGATCCGTTCGTACCGGTACGGCGCGGTCCACTCGTTGGTCAGGTAGTGCGGGTAGCCGGGCGCGGTGATGCGCTGGTTCGCCGTCGCGATCCAGCCACGCGCCGGATCGGTCTCGCGCGGCGTGAGCTGCGGCTCCAGATAGCCGTCCCAGTCGTAGCGCGCGTCCCAGCCCGGCGCCGGCACCTGGCCCTTCAGATCGTTCGCCGGCTTGCGCAGCGGCACCAATCCGGCCGAGACCTCGCCGATGTGGCCGTCCCGGTCGGCCACCACCATGTTCTGCATCGGCGCCACGTAGCGCGTCGACGCGGCGATGAAGTCGGCCACCGAGGTCGCGTGATTGAATGCGAGGCCGGCATCGAGAGTTCCCGGGTCGGGGTCGAGCGCGGACCAGCGCATCGCGAGCACGTAGGCCGGTTTCGCGGCGGGCCCGGTCAAGCCTTCGGCCACGCCGCTGTCGGAAATGACGGGGCCGTGGCGCGTGGCGCGCACCGTCATCGACACGTCACTCTGTCCCTTGACCTTGATCGTCTCGGCGAAGCTCTCGAACGAGGCCCAGCCGTCGGGGGTCTGGTACTGGCTCGGATCGTCGGGCTTGATGCGCTCGAGGTAGAGATCCTGCACGTCCGGACCGGTGTTCGTGAAACCCCAGGCCACGTGCTCGTTCTGGCCGAGCACCACCAGCGGCAGCCCCGGCATCGTGGCGCCCGCCACCTTCAGGCCCGGCGCCTCGAGCCGCGCGAAGTACCAGAGTGCCGGAGCGCTCAGCTTCAGGTGTGGATCGTTGGCGAGCAGCGGCTTGCCGGTCTCGCTGCGCGAACCACTCACGACCCAGTTGTTCGAGCCGACGCCTTCGATGCCCGACTCGGGCGCCGACGCGAGCGCCTGCTGGCCGAGCTTGCCATCGACCCTGAGCTCGCGAAACAACGCGCTGTAGTCGGCCGTGGCCAGCGGCGCCTCACCGGGGTACGGTGGGATCAGCTGATTGATACTCGCCAGCGGCAGCTTCAGCGCGAGCCGCATGCGCAGCAGTTCGGTCTTCCAGTTGCCACCCAGATCCCAGGCCATCATGATCGCCCAGGCCATGCTGTCCTCGGGGGTCCAGGCCTGCGGGTGGATGCCGAGCACGGCGAACTCGGGCGGGCGCGCCTTCAGCGCCTGCTGCAGATAGGCGTTGATGCCGGCCGTGTAGGCGAGGATCGCGGCACGCGCCGCGGGGCTGGCCTGGGCCCATTGCGCGGCCGCGGCGCGCTTCACGCCGAGCGCGCGCAGGAACTTGTCGGTGCCGAGCGCGGGCGCTCCGAAGGCCTCGGCCAGGCGACCCGAGCCGATGCGCCGGTGGGTCTCCAGCTGCCAGAGCCGGTCCTGCGCATGCACGAAGCCGAGACCGAACATCGCGTCGTCGCTCGAGCTGGCCTTGATCGTCGGGATGCCTTGCGCGTCGCGCTCGATGCGCAGCTCGGCGTGCGGACCCTCGAGCATCAGGCTGCCGTCCAGCTGCGGCAGGACCTGGCGGATGTAGATCCACAGCGCCGCAGCCACCAGCACCAGCAGGAGCACCACCCACAGGGCACCGCGTTTGAGCCATCTCATGCAAATCCTCCGACCAGACGTACCGATCGTAG
This sequence comes from Burkholderiaceae bacterium, assembly GCA_039921765.1. GTDB lineage: Bacteria > Pseudomonadota > Gammaproteobacteria > Burkholderiales > Burkholderiaceae_C > JBDSBD01. Next base: position 6,347 of record JBDSBD010000232.1, on the reverse strand, counting down.
CCGCAGCCGGCGCCCGCCATGCCGGACCCACCCTGCCATCGTCGCGTGTCCCCGGTGCAACGGTGGCGCCGACCCGCGCGGCGGCCTCGGCGCCCGCCTCGGCTGCCGCGACGCCTGCCCGGTCAGCGTGAACCGAGCGCCAGCTTCAGCCCGAGGCCGACGAACAGGAGCCCGGCCGTGCGCTGCAGCCACGACCCGAGGCGGGACGCGCCGCGGCCCGCCAGGCGGACCCGCAACCGGCCCGCGATCAGCGCCACGACAATGTTGACGAGCGTGCCGCCGAGGCTGAACCAGGTCCCGAGCAGCACGAAAGCCCAGGCTTGATGGTCGGCGCCCGGGTTGACGAACTGCGGCAGGAACGCCAGGAAGAACAGCGCGACCTTCGGGTTCAGCGCGTTGGTCAGCACGCCCTGCCAGAACACCGGCGCGCCGGCCCGCCCGGGGTCGTCCGTCGAGACGCGGGGATGCGTGGCATCCACCGAGCGCGCCGGCGGCGGGCGCAGCATGCCGATGCCGATCCAGACCAGGTAGGCGGCCCCCACCCACTTGAGGGTGGTGAACGCGGTTTCCGACGCCGCCAGCAGCGCCGACAGGCCGAGTGCGGCCAGCATGGTGTGGAGCAGACACCCCGCGCCGACGCCGAGCGCGGCGAGCACGCCGACACGCGCACCGCGCGCCGCGCCGCGGCTGGCGACGAACAGCATGTCGGGGCCCGGCAGCAGATTGGTCAGCAGCGCGGCCGCGGCGAACAGCGTCAGGTCGTGAAGGCCGAAGCCCGCCAAGGCCCGGCCTACTGCAGCGCGCCCAGGTAGTCCATCTTGCCGATCTCGACGCCGTTGTGGCGCAACAGCGCATAGGCCGTGGTCACGTGGAAGTAGAAGTTCGGCAGCACGTAGTGCTTGAGGAAGAACTCACCCTTCAGGGTCATCGGGCCGGTGCGGCGCGGAATCGTCACATCCTTGGCTTCGGTGCCCTCGATCTGCGCGGCCGGCACCGATTGCACGAACGCGATGGTCTGGCGGATGCGCTCGCGCAACTCGGCCACGCTGGCCTCGGTGTCCTCATGCTTGGGGGCCTCGACGCCCGCGAGTCGCGCCACACCGAACTTGGCGCCGTCACAGGCGATCTGGATCTGCTTGGTGAACGGCAGCATGTCGGGTGCAAGGCGCGCGGCGAGATACACGCTCGAGTCGAACTTCCTGGCCTGCGCATGCGCCTCGGCCTTGACCAGCCAGGCGTCCAGGTTGCCAAGCATGCGAACGAACACCGGCACACTGGCCGAGTACATGGTGATGGACATCGAATCTTCTCCGGAGAGGGTGAGCGGCAAGGGTGCCAACCGGTCATGCTACAGCGGGCCGTCAGCGCGTGCACAATCGTGGACCGTGGCGCATCTGTCCGCTGCCTGCGGCCCCACCTCCCGCTTGTGAACCTGCCGTGAACATCATCATCCTCGACGACTACCAGGACGCGGTGCGCAAACTCAAGTGCGCCGACGTGATGGAGCAACTCAACGCGAAAGTCTTTACCAACACGGTCAAAGGCAACGGCCAGCTCGCGGTGCGGCTGCGCGACGCCGACGTGCTGGTGCTGATTCGCGAGCGCACCCAGTTTCCGCGCGCACTGCTCGAGAAGCTGCCCAAACTCAAATTGATCGCGCAGACCGGGCGGGTCGGCTCGCACATCGACATCGAGACCTGCACCCGCATGGGCATTGCGGTGGCCGAAGGAGCCGGCTCACCGACCGCGGCGGCCGAGTTGACCTGGGCCCTGATCATGGCAGCGATGCGCCGCCTGCCGCAGTACATCGGCAACCTCAAGCATGGCGCCTGGCAGCAGTCGGGACTGAAGGCGGCGTCGATGCCTGCGAACTTCGGCATCGGCATGCGGTTGGAGGGCAAGACCCTGGGCATCTGGGGCTACGGCAGGATCGGCCGGATCGTCGCGGGCTACGGCCGCGCGTTCGGCATGCACGTCACGGTGTGGGGCAGCGAGGCGAGCCGCGCCGCGGCGGCGAGCGATGGCTTCAATGCCGCGCCCAGCTGCGAGGCTTTCTTCGACAGCGCCGACGTGCTCTCGCTGCATCTGCGGCTGCATGACAGCACCCGCGGCGTGGTCACGTTCGACGCGCTGACCCGCATGAAGCCCACCGCGCTGCTGGTGAACACCTCGCGCGCCGAGCTGATCGAGGACGGCGCGCTGGTCTCGGCCCTGAACCGCGGCCGCCCCGGCATGGCGGCGGTCGATGTGTTCGAGAGCGAGCCGATCCTGCAGGGCCATCCGCTGCTGCGCCTGGAAAACGCGGTGTGCACGCCGCACATCGGCTACGTCGAGCAAGACAGCTACGAGCTCTACTTCCAGGCCGCGTTCGAGAACGTCGTCAATTTCGTCAAGGGCACGCCGACCCACATCGTCAATCCCGACGCGCTGCGGGTGCTGCGGTGACTGCGGCGGCCCGAGCGGCCGCGCCGCCGCTGCGCAGTCCCGGCTGGGCACTGATGTTCGGCAATTTCGTGATCGGCTGCGGCGTCATGTCCGCGGCCGGCACCTTGAACGACCTGGCGCGCTCGTTGTCGGTGTCGGTCGCGCTGGCCGGCCAGCTGATCACGATCTCGGCGATCACGATGGGCGTGGGCGCGCCGGTGCTGGCGGGCTGGGTCGCCGGCTTCGACCGGCGCCGCCTGCTTGGCGCGGCGCTGCTGTGGTACGCGGCGGGCCATGCGTTGAGCGCGCTGATGCCCAGCTACGCGGCGCTCTGGCCGGTGCGTGCCGCCACCATGCTCGCGGCCGCGGTGTTCACGCCACAGGCCGCCGCGGCGATCGGTTTCATGGCGCCACCGGCCGAGCGCGGGCGCGCGATCACGTTCGTGTTCCTGGGCTGGTCGCTGGCCTCGGTGGTGGGCCTGCCGCTGTCGGCCTGGATCGGCGAGACCTACGGCTGGAGCGTCATGTTCGATGTGATTGCCGTGCTGTCGCTGCTCGCCGCGGCCTGGGTCTTTGCCGCGTTGCCCGATGGAGTGCGACCGGCCGCGCTCTCGCTGCGGGCCTGGAAGACCGTCCTCACCCACCCGGTGCTGATGGCGATGGTGGCCGTCACCGCGTTGTCGGGCGCGGCGCAGTTCACGCTGTTTTCGTACGTCACGCCCTACTTCAAGCACGTGCTGGGCGCGAGCACCGGCGAGACCGCGCTGCTGCTGATGTGGTTTGGCGCATTCGGGCTGGTCGGCAACCTGGTGCTCACAAGCGTCATCGACCGGATCGGCGTCGAGACCTCGGTCACCGTGACGATGGTGCTGATGGCGCTGTCGCTGCTGCTGTGGCCGCTGGGAGGGGGCCTGATCGGCGTCGCGATCGTGATCGTGCCCTGGGCGCTCGGCTGCTTCGCGTCCAATTCGGCCCAGCAAGCGCGCCTGAGCCAGGCCGCGCCGGTGCTGGCACCCGCGCTGATGGCACTCAACAGCTCGGCCATCTACCTCGGCCAGGCCGTCGGTGCGGGCAGCGGCGGATGGCTCATTGCGCAGGGCGGCTACGGTCCCTTGAGCTGGGTCGGCCTGGCGTGGATGCTGGTGGCCATCGGCGTGAGCCTGTGGGCCGCGCGCCGCGTCGGCAGTCTCACTTTCGCATGAGCGGCTCACGTCGCGCCCCTGTCATCGCACCGCCGCAGCGCGGCGCGCCATCGCGCTGACCTCGCTCCGCATGCTCGCTCGATGTCGGTGCAAGTGCACAGCACCGCTTTGCCGGTCGAGCGACTCGGCTCCCGGGTGGGTCGACCGAACGCGGACCCGCCTTACAGCAAGGCCCGGTCCACCAACCCCGGCAGTGCCTCGAGATCGCCGGCCACCGCCGTGGGCAGATCGTCCCAGACGCCAGGGTTGCCGCTCGCCGTTGCGGGCGTCGACCCGATCCACACGTCGGCACCGCCCCAGCGGACCGCACGCACCATCAGGCTGAGCGGCACGGCGGGTTGTGAATCGGCCTCATCCATCACGACCAGCGTGCCGCCGACCGACGACGCCAGCACCAGCACCGGCTGCACCCCCGCCACCATGGCCAGCACGCCCAGGCCTTGGTCGTGCGCCGCCACACCGATGCGCTGCACTGTCTCGGACACACTGAACGGGCTGTGACGCAGCACGCGCATCGTGCGGTCGATGTCCGACATATCCTGCAGCGGAATCATCGCCGCCATCACGACCGCGAGGCTGCCGGTCATCCACAGTCGGAACGGGCGGCGGGCACTGGCGGGGGCCAACACGTCCGAAGACGGTGTTCGAGAACGTTGCGAGAACGGGAGCCTTTTCATACCGCAAGCGTAGAAGCGCCGGGTGACGGCGGCAAGACAAATTACGTTAAGGTTGGTTAATAAGCCCCGCAATCGACAAGGTATGAAGCCGCGTTCAAGTGCAACGCATCGCTTTCACTCGCATCATTTCGTGCCGAAGATCTTGTCGCCGGCGTCACCGAGGCCCGGGATGATGTAGCCGACCTCGTTGAGATGGTCGTCGATCGACGCGGTCCAGCAGCGCACGTCGGGGTGGGCGGCCTGCAACGCGCGCACTCCTTCGGGCGCGGCGACCAGCACCAGTGCGCGAATGTCCTTGCAGCCGCGCTGCTTCAACAGGCTCACGGTGGCAATCATCGAACCCGCCGTGGCCAGCATCGGATCGATGATGATCGCGGTGCGTTCCTCGAGCTGGCCGACGAACTTCTCGAAGTAGTTCTCGGGCCGCAGGGTCTCGTGGTTGCGCGACAACCCGACCACGCTGACCTTCGCGCTCGGAATCATGTCGAGCACGCCGTCGAGCATGCCGATGCCGGCGCGCAGGATCGGCACCACGGTCACCTTCTTGCCACGGATGCGATCCACTTCCGTGGGGCCGCTCCAGCATTGCACCGTGGCCTTCTCGAGCGGAAAGTCGGCGGTGGCCTCGTAGGCGAGCAGCCGCGCCAGTTCATGGGTCAGTTCGCGAAACTTCTTGGTCGAGATGGCATCCTCGCGCAACAGCCCGACCTTGTGTTTGACGAGCGGATGTTTGACGTCGATCACAGGCACGGGGAGCTCCTCTTCGATACGGCAACGGGTTTGACAGAACGTCAGGCACGCCGGCAGCGTCGATCATTCCGGCTTGCGCAACTCGCGCTGACGCAGCGCTTCATACAGGCAGATGCCCGCGGCGACCGAGACGTTCAGGCTCTCGATCGCGCCGCGCATCGGCAGGTGCACGAGTTCATCGCAGGTCTTCGCGGTGAGTTGGCGCAGGCCGCGCCCTTCCGCACCGAGCACCAGCGCCAGCGGCCCCGAAAGATCGAGCTCGTACAACGAACGGGGTGCCGTGTCCGAGGTGCCGACGATCCGGATGTCGCGCTCCTTCAGCTCGTTCAGGCTGCGCGCCAGGTTCGTCACCATGAAGTACGGCACGGTCTCGGCCGCGCCGCTCACAACCTTGGCCACCGTCGCGTTGATGCCGACCGCGTGATCCTTGGGCGCGACCACCGCATGCACGCCCGCACCATCGGCCACCCGCAGACAGGCGCCCAGGTTGTGCGGGTCGGTGACGCCATCGAGCGCCAGCACCAGCGGCGCACCCGGCACGCCATCGAGGGTGTCGTCGAGCGAGTGACTCACCGCCACCACCTCGACCCGGGCCACGACGCCCTGGTGGCGGTGCGTGCCGGCGAGCTTCTGGAGCCGATCGTCGTCGCTGTCGATCAGCCGCACGCCCGCCTCTTTCGCGCGCTCCACGAACTGGCGCATGCGCGAGTCGCGCCGGTCCGCGTCGAGATGGATCTCGAGTACCGACTTCGGCGCCGACTTGACACGCACCGCGACCGCATGGAATCCGAACAGGATCTGCTTGCTCATGCGGCAATGGTATCGGCACCGCGTCGGACCCCGGCTACCATGCACGCACGCGCCTGGCAGCTTCGAGCATGAACGCCCCCCTTTCGACGACCTGCTGCATCGCCGGCGGCGTCCCGGCCGGGCTGATGCTGGGCTATCTGCTGGCACGCGCCGGCGTCGAGGTCCTCGTGCTCGAGAAGCACCTCGACTTCCTGCGCGACTTTCGCGGCGACACCATCCACCCGTCGACCCTGACGGTGCTGCACGACATCGGCCGGCTCGATGCCTTTCTCGCGCTGCCGCACCAGGAGGTGCGCGAGCTCGTCGCCGACGTGTACGGCGATCGCGTCACGATCGCCGACTTCACCCACCTGGACGTGCCGCATCCCGCGCTGGTGCTGATCCCGCAGTGGGATTTCCTCGACTTCATCGCAAGTCAGGCGCGCACGCTGCCCAACTTCACGCTGCGCCTCGGCGCCAAGGCGCTCGGCGTGATCGAGCGCGA